>JAAZOI010000336.1 GCA_012797825.1 Eubacteriaceae bacterium
TACCAACCTAATAATCCGCATCCTTCTTTCAAAGGGTCAGCAGGCTTAGTTACGGTATTGTCATAATTTACTATAGCGTCATTAATAGCATTTGTGCAATTAGTTACAAACTTAACAGTAACGGGGTTGAACTGCGCGCTAAGGCTTAAGGACTGAATATTCGACAGTAAAAACGTTTCGCTGTTTCCCCTATCAGATCCTCCGTCAAGCCAATGATATAATGAAGAGCCTCCGTAAGGATAAGAATAAATGTATGAATGAGCTGAGAATTCATTACTGTTTAAATAAATGTATCCGTTGCCGTATGAATACAAATCTTTTACGGATGTTGAAATATTTATTTTAATATGAGTAAGCATATTATCACTTAAATTTATGGATGTAAGCATGTTGTTAAGACTTAAATTTATATATTTAAGTTTGTTCTTGCTTAAATCTGCATTTATTAAGGAAGTATTCTCATCTAAATATAAAGAAGCAAGTGCATTATTATGACAGTCCAAATCCGTAAGAGCAGTACTTTGTGATATATCCAGCTCTGAAAGATTATTATCGCCGCAGTTTATGCTTGTAAGAGAAATACATCCGCCTAAATTTAAATATGTTATTAAATTATCCGAGCAGTTTAAGCTTGTTATCGACGTGCATCCGTTTATATTAACGCTTGTAAGAGCGTTTTCGGAGCAGTCAACGCTTTGCAATGCGTCACAGCCGCTTAAATCAAGTTCGCCCGCTAAAGCTTTATTATTCCAGCCTATCGCAACGGCGCGCTTGTCGCTGCCTTCAGACCATGTAATGCCAGTCCATGTTGATGGATCAAATTGATTGTAAAGCCCGTTTAAACACTGCCCGTTGGATAAATCCGAAATAGATGACTGCATATTTAAAAATCTCTGGATTTGCAGATAATCATTTAAATTATAATCGGCGTAAGCGGCTTTTACCCATCCCGCATAAAGGCTTATGTTGCTCTTTACAATATCCGTTGAAAAATCCCATTTATCAATAAGAAGGAAATCTTTAAACCAGCCTATGAATATATAACCTGTTTGTTCGGGTGGTGCAGGCTGCGTAATTTTACTGTCTATTACAACAGATATATTTGAAACGCTTGAGCCTCCCATGCTCCAGAAACTTACCGTACACATTCTGTCAACCCATCGCGCGTACAATGTTGTGTCTGTAATAAGCTTGTCCTCATTAAAATTCCAAGGCTCGGTAAATAATGCGTCCTTATACCAGCCGGCGAAAATCGATCCGCTTTTTACGGGAGATATGGGCTGTTTAACTAATGTGTTGTAATCTGCGTTTATTGTTGTAACTGCGCTTCCGCCGCTCGAGTCAAATTGCAAATTATATGTGTTTATTTTCCATTCAGCCCACAGGGTAACATCATCTGCGGGCATTTTTTCGGTATCAAAATTCCATAATTGAGTAAGCGCCTCGTCTTTATACCAGCCTAAAAAAGCGTGTTCCGTCATAGTCGGATCATCAGGTTTGCTAATCAGGCTGTCATATGAGGCGTCAGTTATGTCTGCTACCAAACTTCCGCCGCCGCTCATAAAATGAACCGTATATTTATTTATATCGTATTTTGCGTATATGGTTATGCTTTTATCGTAAACTTTATCGGTAGTAAAATTCCATGGAGCCGTTAAGCTTTCGTCTCTATACCAACCTATAAAGGTATAACCTGTTTTTACCGGGTCAGACGGCTGTGTAACTATGTCATCAAAATAAGCATTTACAGCATTAACAGCACTTCCGCCGTTAGTATCAAAACTAACCGTGCATAACTCCGCCCCCCATTTTGCGTATAATGTTATATCATACGAAGGCATTTTATCTGAGGTGAAATTCCAAGGCTGAGTAAGCGCTTCATCTTTATACCATGCAACAAATGTATAGCCTGTTTTAGCGGGAACTGTCGGCATTGTAAGCAGTGTATCAAAAACAACGCTTGAGCCCGCAACTTCAGAGCCGCCTTTACTGTTATAAGAGATATTATAAGTATTTGCCGTCCATTTGGCGTATATAGTCGTAGGAACTGTTATTGTGTCACTGTCAAAATCCCATTCGCTGTTATAAGCGGTATCTTTATACCAGCCCGCAAACGAGCATCCGTCTTTAGACGGATCAGCGGGCTTTGTAACTTTCAGTCCGTACGCGCAGTAAACATCAGAAACAGCGCTTCCGCCCTTTGTGTCAAACGTAACTTTTATATCCGTAACAGTTACTGAAAATGTATCTTCGCACCCTCCGTCTTTTGTTTTGGCGCGTATCACGGCCGTTCCTTTGCTTACACCGGTTACGCATCCGCTTTCGTCTACAGTCGCTTTATCCTCGTTATCCGATGACCAGATTACACTCTTATCAGTTGCATTCAACGGAAGAACTTCAGCTGTCAAACTTATCTTCTGTCCTGTCATAACAGCAGCCTCGTTGCTATTTATCGCAACCGATGCGGGATGCACCAGGCATGAACGCAAATAAGGAAAACTGTTATAAGGTGGCATTATCCATACGCTTTCAAAATTATATCCGCTGTAAGTTGCGATGTCCTGCATTGCTGCAAGCGCACGCATATTGCCCGTAAGAGCGGGGTTCCCGACAGCGTTTGAATTATTATCCAAATAATAGCAGGATATCAAATTGCAGGACGCAGTGTCCCAGCCTATTATTGCGCCGTTGCTTTCAGACGATTTTACCTGCCCTGTATTGCGGCAGTTTTGTATTAGGCAGTTTGCGTCGCTTTCCCCTATTATTCCGCCGGCGTAATTTGTGTCTGCAGATGCGCCCACATTTCCGTCATTATAACAGTCTGTAAAATCGGCGCTGCCTGAACCTACCAAACCTCCGGCATAGTACCAAGCGTTTATCCTGCCGGAGTTGTAACAGCGGCTTATTACGCCGTTTGTGCTGTTGCCTATTATACCGCCTGCTTCTCTGGCGTAAATGCTGCCTGTATTGTAGCAGCCGGAAATATCTGAATTTAAACTGTATCCGCATATGCCGCCGCCGTAAGTAAGGGCGCTGCCTGTCGCTGATATATCCGTTGTGCTGTAGCAGTTAATTATTTGCGCGTTAGTAGCATACCCTATAAGGCTGCCTATGTAAGAAGAAGAGTTGCATACCGCAGTTATTTTGTTTTGCATTATTCCCAGGTTTTTAACTGTTCCCGAGCATGTTCCGAACAGGCCTATATGTCCTATATTGCCCGAACTTACGATTGCGGTTATGTTCACTCCTTTTATTACGTGCCCGCCGCCGTCAAAAGTTCCGTTAAAACTATACGAGCCGCCTATGGGAGTAAAGTTGCTTACTGTTGATAAATCAATATTGCTGTTTAATAGATAATATTGATTTAAATAATACTCGTCGCCTGAATTGATAAGACTTGCAAAAGTTATAAGATCATCTGACGTGCTAATAATGTACGGACTGACATCTGTGCCTTCCCCTGAAAAATAAGGGCTTTCCGCGCGTACATAAACAGACGTTATTGAAAAACTCAGCAATAGCATCAAGATACAAAGAAGTATCGATAAAGTAGTTTTATATATTTTATTTACTTTCATAAATTCTCCATTTAATATTTACGAACAGGGCTGCTTAGAAAAAGAGAAATTATGACTTACACCTTACAATATTTTACAATTATTTCCCGAATATTTCAATATATTTTTACGCGCTTCAGGCTTTATATCAATAAAATGCTGACTTTTATGATATATTATGTATTTTTTTAGCGCTAAATCTCAAATTGCTGATTATTTAAGGTATGTTTCTGTTATAATATTTCATATATAAATTTTTTACAATGAAACGGAGGTATCTTATGTCAAAAAAAATAACTGATAAAGTAACTTGGGTAGGTAAAATAGACTGGGAGCTTCGCTCTTTTCACGGCAACGAACTTTCTACATGGAAAGGCTCGTCTTATAACTCGTATTTAATAAAAGATAAAAAAATTGCTTTAATAGACACTGTATGGCTTCCATATAATACTGAATTTGTACAGAATTTAAAGAAAGAAATTGATTTATCCAAAATTGATTATATAATCTCAAACCATGCCGAAATAGACCATTCAGGCGCGCTATCCGAACTTTTGCGGGAAATACCGGGAACTCCGGTATACTGCACGGCAAACGGCGCGAAACATTTAAAAGCTCAGTATCACGAGAACTGGAACTTTATAACAGTTAAAACCGGCGATACTCTTGACCTAGGTGATGCCAAACTCATCTTTATTGAAGCTCCCATGCTTCATTGGCCTGATACAATGTTTTGTTATTACACGGGTGAAAATATACTTTTTTCCAACGACGGTTTCGGACAGCATTACGCGTCTGAATCTTTATATAACGATAAAGTGGACAAAGATGAAATGTATTTCGAGGCGCTGAAATATTACGCGAATATTCTTACACCGTTTTCTTCTCAGGTTACAAAAAAGATAAATGAAATACTCGCCCTCAATCTTCCGCTTAGTATGATATGCCCGAGCCACGGCATAATATGGAAAGATAATCCCGCTCAAATTGTTACGCAGTATTTAAAATGGGCTGATAATTACAAAGAAAACCAAATTACGGTAATTTACGACAGCATGTGGAATTCCACCAGAAAAATGGCTGAAGCAATTGCTGCGGGCATTAGCTCTGTTGATAAGGAAGTGACCATAAAACTTTTAAATTCGGGTAAAACCGACAAAAATGATATTCTTGCTGAAGTATTCCGCTCCAAAGCCGTGCTTGTAGGCTCTTCCACAATTAACAACGGGTACTTATACTCAATAGGCGGCATACTTGAAATGATTAAAGGGCTTAAGTTGAAGGGTAAAACAGCCGCAGCGTTCGGCTCTTACGGATGGAGCGGTGAAGCTGTAAAGCAGATAAGCGAGCATCTTAAGACTTGCGGCCTTAACGTAGTTGACGAAGTGTATAAAACCCTTTGGGTGCCTGATGATGCGGCAACGCAAGCATGCGTTGAATACGGCAAAAAACTGGCGGAACTTTTATAAAACCTGTACAATTTAAAAAGAATAGTTATTAAAGTAAAAAAACTGATTTTGCCGATATCAAAGTCAGTTTTTTTAATGCATAATAAATTTAATATTAATGTTTTAATAGATTTACTGCGTTAAAAAAATAAGAACGGAATTTTAAACTCTTTATATTTATTTTAATTAAAACAGACTGCGAAAAATACCCGCAGTCTGACTATTATTTATCTTATTTATCTGATTATTATTTTTCCGGCTCAAACATATCTTTAGCCGCGCCGCATACCGGGCATACCCAGCTGTCGGGCAAGGCTTCAAAAGCTGTGCCGGGTTTTATGCCGTTATCGACATCCCCTTGCTGCGGATCATAAACATACCCGCACACAGTGCATACGTATTTTTGCATATATAACCTCCTGATTTAAATGTGATAGATTAACTTTATTTTTGTTCTTTAAATTTATCTTTGCCTGCGCCGCATGCAGGGCAAACCCAATTATCTGGCAATTCATTAAACGGTGAACGTGTGTTACCTTCCGGGTCAATTGCTACGGGATTATACTCATAGCCGCAAACAGTACATGTAAATTTACAATCTTTTTTCATATAAACAAATCTCCTTCTAAATTTAAATTTAATGTATTTTAAAACATAAGCGCCCGCAATGCAGGCGCAATATTAAAATACCATTTTTTGAACATCCAATTCCATTTTTATAAGCTTATTCTCCAGCTCTTCGCCCTTTGCCTCGCAGCTGTCGGCTATTTCCAAAAGCACTATTCCGCTCGGACTGCAAGAGCCTTCTCCTGCCGTGTGAAGGCCTATGCGTGTTGAAATGTAACAGCCGTACTCACTTAAAAGCTCCTGAAACTTAACAGATGACTCTACTCTTTGTTTTAACATTACTCCAAGTATTACTTTTGACATAAATGCCTCCTTTTTTAAATTTATTTATTTATTTGTTATATTTTACCAAGATAAGTTTATTTAATCAAGTTTTGTTAATTTTAAAATAATGCTTGACATCGCGTTCTATTTAGTATACTATAAAAAAAATTAATTTGGAGAAAACTCATGGCAAATTATATTAACAATATAATTCTAGTCCTTATAGTCAGCATTATCGTCATTATTCTAGTCGATAATGTATTTTTGCTTACAAAAAAAGTTTTTTCCGAAAACAAACTATAATAGATTAAATAAAGATTAGGAAAGAACCTTTGGAGTAAGCAAATCCAAAGGTTCTTTTTTATATTTTAGGAGGGTTATTTTATATGAAAGAATCAAATTCAACCGATGGAAATTATCAGTTTCGCGATTATACTCCGTTTGTCAAAGCCGCTATACTTACAAATCTTTCAATGCGGCCGTTTATCTATCTAGGCAGCGGAGTTTCAAATTTAAATATTTTTGACGAGGTTATCGCATTCGCGGAAAAAATTTCGGCGCCTATCGGAGCGTCTTTTCAGAAATCTATTAAAAACAATGTAAAACATTCTTTATATTTCGGCCATACAGGCATTAACGGCATGTTTGAAGCCAACAAAGCTCTGGCCGAATCTGATTTAATCATAGCTATAGGCTCTTCCTCATGCGCAGATATACAATGCAGTTTTGAATTTATTAAAAACAAAAAAATCATTTGCATCACCGAACTTGAAAATAAAATACAAAATGATACAAAAATATCTCTAAATCTCAATGGCGATATTAAACAAATAATTACGCTGCTTACAAGCATCACTCTGGGACATTACAACTCAAATAATTTCTGGATACGCGACATAAAAAACAGCGCGCGTGTTATAAGCTCTTCAAATAATGACGTGTTCGAGCTGCCTGAAACGGTCGCATTCGCTAAATAATATTACATAGCATTTATCAATTTTTTTCATAAAACCTTCAAAATTAAAAGAGAGATACAATCTCTTTTTTAATTTTGAAATAATTTGAATATTCAGAAAATATTGCTTGACTTATAATTGCATATAGTATAATATAAAAAAAATTTAACTCGGAGAAAACAAATGCCAAATTACATTGTAAGCATAATCGCAGTCATTATTAACATTATCGTCATTATTATAGTCGATGATGTTATTTTGCTTACGCCGAAAGTTTTTTCCGATGTTGACAGCAGATGAAATGAGTTAAGGAAAGAGCCTTCGGCGAAAAACCGGAGGTTCTTTTTTTATATAAAATTAATTGGAGGGATTATATTGAAACTTTCAGGAGCGCAGATATTAATAAATGTACTGCTGGAGCACAATGTAAACACGGTTTTCGGCTTTCCCGGCGGAACAGTGCTTACAATTTACGACGAGTTATACAAAGCGGCAGATAAAATCAAACATTACACAACATGCCATGAGCAAGGCGCGGTGCACGCCGCCGACGGCTACGCCCGCGCAAGCGGAAAAGCAGGTGTAGTTATCGCGACATCAGGCCCGGGGGCTACAAACCTTGTTACGGGCATTGCGTGCGCGTATTTGGACTCATCCCCTATCGTTGCCATTACGGGCAACGTCGCGTGTGAAAATATAGGTAAAGACAGTTTTCAGGAAGTCGATATCGTAGGCGTTACAATGCCTATTACCAAGCACAGTTTTATTGTAAAAGATGTTAATATACTTGCAGATGTTTTAAGGGAAGCGTTTTATTTAGCTAAAAGCGGCCGTCCCGGACCCGTGCTTGTAGACATACCTAAAGATGTTCAGACAGCGTTATGCGAATACGAGAAATCATCCCCTGTACCTTATTTGCCAAACAAGTTTACTAACAGCGCTTTAATTTTGACAGCAGCCGAAATGATAAATAATTCATCCCGCCCGTATCTGTACATAGGAGGCGGAGCTGTTTTATCCGATGCTACAGAAGAAATAGTTACACTTTCCGAAAAAATCTCTTCGCCCATCGGTTCCTCTTTAATGGGTATAGGCTCTGTGGCATCTTCTCATCCCAATTATCTGGGAATGACGGGAATGCACGGCGTATACGCTTCAAGCAAGGCAATGCAGGAAGCCGATTTAGTAATTGCAGTAGGCGCTAGATTTTCTGACAGAACCGTAGGCGACAGAGGCCGATTTTCCCAAAATAAAAAAGTTATACATATTGATATAGATAAAGCAGAAATAAGTAAAAACGTCTCGGCGCAGGTCGCTTTAGTGGGCTCTATTAAAGATATTTTAGCTGATATTACAGCTCTTGTGCATAAACGTGAAAATCCGCAGTGGCAGAATGAAATAAATGAGTATAAGCAAAAATCTACCGAGCGAACGTTAATGCGCGATGAAAAATTAACGCCTGAATTTATTATTAAATCGTTGAATGAATTATCTGATGATAATTTATTAATTGCAACAGATGTAGGTCAGCATCAGATGTGGGCCGCGCAATATTGCGACATCAAAAAACCTCGCACTTTCATAACCTCGGGCGGTCTGGGCGCGATGGGTTTCGGCATGGGCGCGGCAATAGGCGCGAGCATTTCAAAAAATAAAGCCCGCACAGTGCTCTACACAAGCGACGGAAGCTTTCACATGAACTTAAGCGAACTTGCAA
>JAAZOI010000005.1 GCA_012797825.1 Eubacteriaceae bacterium
ATATTCGGGCAGTTCGTTTTGAGGAGTTATAGGGTATCCCGCAAAAAATCTGCACCCTGCTCTTACGGCAGCTTCAGCTACGGCTTCGCTGCCTTTTAAAAACTTTTTTTCCATATTTTTCTCCTTTCTACTTATATACAGTAATAGCTGCTTCGGGGCACATCAGCGCGCACAGCTTGCATGCCGTACATTTTTCGCTTTCATGCTGCACCGCTGTCTTGTAACCTTTTTCGTTTACAGCAGCCGACATAGTAATAAGGCCTTTGGCGCACTGTAACGTACAGAGCTCGCAGCCTTTGCAAAGTTTGGTATTTACTTCAATTTTGGCCATAACATTACCTCTTTTTATTAAGAATTGTAAACGTTTTGTAATTTGAGTTTAGCACTATGAATATACTGATTCAATACGAAAAAAATATTATCATTCGTAATTTTATTGTTTTTATATTAATTATTATGAAATATTGTTGCAGATAACTTTAAAAAGGTTTATTTTGCTTTAAAGCAATGTAATATATCAAATAAAAAGTTTACGCACGGCATATGCCGTGCGTAAACTTATATATTCGCTTTAAGCGCATTGTCCATAGCTTTATTTAAAATTTCATCGCAGCGATTATTTAATTCATCATCAGCGTGCCCCTTAACTTTTACAAACTCAACATCGTGCTTTTTTACGAGAATATACAAAAGCTGCCAAAGCTCCCTGTTTTTCAGCTCTTCATTTTTTCCCCTTTTCCAGCCGTTTTGCCTCCATGCCTCAATCCAGCCTTTCTCAAACGCGTCTACGATGTATGCAGAATCGCTGTGAATTTTTATTTTGCACGGTTCTTTTAGCATTTGCAGCGCTTTTATTACGGCTGTAAGCTCCATCTTATTGTTTGTAGTATTTAAAAAAGCTTCGCTGTATTCTTTTTTATAATCTTTTTCGGGGTATATAAGTATAATGCCGATAGCTCCGATATTATCTATGTCCGCATCGTTGCCTCTGCAGCCGCCGTCCGTGTATATTATTACTTCTTTCAATTATTATCCTCCAAATCCGCAATGTATGTTTTAAGCGCTTCCAGGTAATGCAGCAAGAAATTGTCTTTTCTTTCTATTTTATAATTTTTGTTCATACAACTGTAAGGAATGCTTTTGCGCTCGCCGTTCTGCGATTTTATAAAGCTGCTTTTTATCGTATTAAAATCAATTAAATAATACTCGTTATAGCAGGAGAAGTAAACTATTATAAACGACATGCCGCCCTGCTTGTTAAAGCTCTCCATAAATTCTATCTGATGCGGATGTATGTTTTGTATCGGGAGTGATTTTAAAGACGTTTCTTTAGCGTCAAAGCATATGGGTATTCCCTGAACGTTTCCTATGTAGTCAACTGTTGACTTTTTATCGAAGTACGCAAGCGTTATTACTCCCCTGCCTTTATCTATCTCAGTGGGTGTAATAGGCGTAGGCACTTTAATAACGGCAGCCAGCATTTGCTTTAAGTATTCTTCGTTTGTAATGTTTATCAGCTCTTCAAGAGTATTGCCTCTTAATCCCCTTGTGTGAAAATAACCCATAGCGCTACCTTTTTTCTAAAACTTTATAAAAAACATCGGGAACATCTATAAAAATTCTTTTCATTTCGTCTCCGAGCGGAAAGATAAGCTCGTTTGCTATGAGCATCTGACTTGCAGCGTTGTATCTTCTTTTCGCTATTTCATTAATTGAATTATTCCCGTATTTTATGTCGCCGACAACAGGGGCGCCGATATGCGCCATATGCGCCCGTATCTGATGAAATTTCCCCGTGTCTAAAAGTATTTTGCACAAGTGCAAATCATCATTTGACTTAACATCAACAATTGTTGTGCTTATTTTATCATAGCCTTTTACCTGCCTGTCGGATATTAATGCAATTTTTTTCATGGAATCTTTCTTTAAATAAGCCGTATAAGTTTTTTTCTCGGGCTTTACGCCAAAAAGAACCGCTGTATAGTATTTTTTTATTTTATTGTCCCTTGCAAGAGCGGAATAATATTTTGCAGCCTGATAATTTTTTACGCCGAACATAAGCCCCAGCGTATTGGCGTCAAGCCTGTTTATAAATGACGGCGAAAATGTTTTATCTTCCTGCGGGTCATACTCATTTTTTTGTATAAGATAATTTTTAAGACCCAGTGTTAAGTCATCGCATGATGTAAGCGAGCTCTGAGACGCCTGCCCTGAATTTTTATTATATATAAGTATATTTTTATCTTCATATACAATTCTTTTTGCGTCTAATATATAGTTATTATTACTGTTGTCGCTTTGCTTATTTTCCTGCACTTCACGGTAAATAAATACGCTTATCTCGTCTCCGGCCGTAAGTCTGTAGTCATTGTCCGCTTTTTTGCCGTTTACTTTAATGTCTTTTTCCCGTATCATTTTCTGAATTTTTATAAAAGGCAATTCCTTATAGTATTTTGAAATATACTTATCAAGCCTTTGTCCGCTTTGGGTTTCATTTATTTTAATCTTGTCCAATTTATTCTCCCTATTATAACTATATTATATTTAAGGCTGCATCTGCGGATAGTTATAGCCGTATGAATTTAAATATTCTTTCACTTTAGTAAAATAATTATCATTCATAAATTCATCACCGCCTGATGAGCTTGAATAATTGTTATACTCGCTTTTTACATAGTTAAATTTTTCCGCTATTGCATTATATCCGTTTTGCTTTACATAATCCATAAAATATTCGCTTCCTATATACGAATACATGCTTTCTGCGCTATCCGCGAAATCTTCCCACGAATTATATGTGGAATAATCTCTTACAAAGCCGTCTTTAAAAAAAACGCTCTGGTTTAATTTTATCAAATCGGCATATATGTCATAATAATTTTTCTTTTCCCCGTTTGCGGTAACGCAAGCAATGCCGTAATATTTTCCTCCGGTGTAATTTTCATAATAGCCATACTTAGAATATTTTTTTGTTATATCAGCTATAGTTTTGCGATCGGAATCTTTGGTTATAAAATGTGAGAATTCATGAATATACGTAACCGCCATTGTTGTATAATCAACAGACTTTGCAATTATTATGCTGTTCGCTCCAGAAAAAGCTCCGTTTATCGCAATGCCGGAATTTTTAACGTTGGCGTATTTCACCAGATAAATATCCTCAATACTTTCAGATACGCATAAAGGGAAAAATCTTAACGTAAAATACATTGTCTGCATGGCTTTTTGCAATTCAGCGCCGTTGTAATATTTCTGATAAGAAATATCGGGAACTTTATTCTTGTCTACATTAGCTGTAATGTTTACAAATTCATCCGATATGATGCTAAAGACCTCATCATCTATTGCAAACATATCATCTATTGAGTAACTTTTAAAATCCTTTAAAAAAAGCAGCGGCGTTATTGAAAAAATATCTTTGTTATTTATATTTAAAATATTTTGCATATTATTTTCAAAATACTTTTCAATAGAATCTGCTATTTTAGTTTTTTTGTCGTCAGAGAAAGATGAATAATTGTTTATTCCGCTTATATATTTTAAGCTTTGGCTTCCGTCTTGTATATAAAACGCTATATAAGATGAATTTAAAGACAAAGACGGGTATATATATCGCGAAAACTTCTCCGAATCAAACAAAATTATACTTCGGAAACCGTTATCTCCTTTAGCTTGTATTATATAAGGCACAGTAACGTCGGATGTTACAATAGCATATGCTCCGCCGAAATTTAAAATATTGTATTTACTGTTTAAATAGTCATTAAGTGCGCTGTCTGTTACTAATTTATCTGAAAAAAGTTTTGACAGGTTAGCATTAAGGTCTTCTTTTTTGAATAAATACAGGCTTAAAGGCTCATTATTTATAAGAATTTTCGTGTCCGTGTCTTTTTGATTGAGCAAAAACGCGCAGGCGTCGTAGTTGTTCTCATCAATCATTACTGCTATATAAGGCTTAGTAAAAACATAAGTATTTACATTGCCTTTATAATCCGTAATGAAAATCTGCGCTATATCAAGCTTACCTTCCCTAAGCGCCTGCAGCAGCGCCGTGGTGCCGCCTACTTCTTTATCGCAATCACAACCCGCATTTTCTAAAATTTTAACCGCTTCCAAATTCGAATTTTCAACGGCATATATTAATAGCGACTTGCCGTTTATGCTCATGTCTTTATCTTTAACAAAATGAACAACTCTGGAAAGCTTATTTAAATCGCTGCTGATAAGAGCCTGATACGCGACATTTCCCGCGTTTTGAGCGTTAATTTTTATGTAAAAATTAATCGCTAAAAATATCAGCAATATAAACGCTGTAATTATATATAAATAACAAGTTTTAATTTTAAAATTTTTAAAACGCATTTTCCTACCCGATTTATATTATTTTGATTATATCAAAAATTATATTGAAAAGTAACAATTTTAGTTTACTAAATATCTTTGCGTTTTATTTTAATATATGTTAGAATACTTGGTATTATTATATTTTATTGAGGTGTACAAATGGCCAAAATTCCGTTTCTTAAAAAACCTTCACCGGATATACGCGGATTTGACGGTTTGATGATGATGACAACTATAGCTTGTGCGGCTATGGGCGTCGGATATCTTTATTCAATGGTAAAAAACTACCTGCCGTATTTTAAAGAATTTGGATTCAATTTCAGCGCAAGGCTTGCAGATATAACCCAAGTATTTAGAACATATGAATTTATATGTTATATCATTATTGTAGTTATTTTGCTTCTTACCGCTTTTTTGCTGTTTAAAGAAAGTGAATATTTAATTAAGTTTGTCAACATAGCCTTCCCCGTTTATATGGTATTATTTATAGTAATTTATTTTACGGGCGCTAAGGTTTTTGACGCGCAATATAATCTGGACTTTTTTGTAGGATTACTGGAATCAATGATATTCCCTGTTTTAGTAATTTTATATATAAACAAATCTTTAAGAATAAAAAATACCATATTCAATAAAGAAGTTGATTATGTTAAACTTGCAAAACAGAAAAAAACAAAGAACAACAAAACAAAGCTGCAGGAAATGTGGTCAGACGCAAACAAAAAAGCACGAGGCAGATATAAATAATTAAATAAATTTTTAAAAAATAAAACTTTAAGTTTTTCGAATAATTTGTTAATATATTTTATGGTTATTCAAATACTGCGGAGGATAATTAATATTGTATTTACATATATTTTTTAATTACTTATGGTTTTTTATTATATATTCAATAATCGGATGGATTATTGAAGTAATATTTGCCGCCGTAAAATACAGGGAACTTGTAAACAGGGGCTTCTTAAACGGTCCGTACTGCCCTATTTACGGTTTTGGCATGCTTTTTGTAATTTTATCATTGAATTCATTTACCGGTAATATTTTAATTCTTTTTGCCGCTTCGACAATTTTGACTACTGTACTTGAGGCTGTAGTAGGCGTAGTTTTAAATAAAATGTTTAACAAAACATGGTGGGACTATTCGGTTGAACCTTTTAATTTTAAAGGGTATATCTGCCTAAGAGCGTCGCTTACCTGGGGCGTGTGCTGCGTTATTGCCTTAAAATTTATTCATCCTTATATAGCCAAAATGGTAGATATTATACCCGAGCCGTACTCTTACATAATAATTTTGGCATTAGCGGCATTTGTAATTTTAGATCTTATCTCAACTGTCGCAGTTATTAATAAATTGGATAAACATCTTATTCATATTGAAGAATTAGCGGCGAATATAAAAGAAATGTCAAATGAACTTGCGATGACTATTGCAGGCAACACAATTGAAATAATTGAGACCGGCGAAGAAATAAAAGAAGCTATAGAATACAAAAAAAATCAGATTGTATTGACTGCGAAAAAAAGAAAAGAAAACTTTACAGAACTTACAAAAAAATATGAAAATCTTATAACCCAAAAAGGCAAATATACAAGGCTTATAAAAGCTTTCCCTGATTTAAAGACAGGAAAATACACAGAATCTTTGCAAAAACTTAAAGAACATATAAAAAATAAAAAATAAAAGTTATTTTGTATGTATAAACACTAAAGAGCGTCTAATATGAATAATTCACTTTCAATGAGATTAAAAAAAACAGCACAGTGCGCTTACGGTTTAGAAAATATTGCCGACATCGGCTCGGATCATTCTTATCTTGCAAAATATCTGTTGGATAATAATATGATATCATATGCGCTTTGCGTGGAAGCTGTTTTGGGACCGTATAATAAATCGGTTGTAAATTTAAAAGATTATATAAGCAAAGGTAAAGCCGACGTTATTTTATCTAATGGTATTGACGATGTATGCCCCGAAAATATTGACGGAATAGTAATTGCCGGAATGGGCGGAAATTTAATATTGGAAATACTTTCAAAGCATAAACAAAAAATAACGAAATTCAAAAGACTTATACTCCAGCCCCAAAACGCTCAGGCCGATGTTCGAAAATTTCTTCACAACTGCGGTTTTGAAATTACAGATGAATCTGTCGTGTATGAAAAAAATAAATTTTACGAGATTATATGCGCAGAACCGACAGATAAAATAAGCGTAAGAGAAGAAATATACTACGAAATACCACTGCTTTGCGTGCTTAATAAAAGCGAAGAAATTTGTGATTTTATAAGATTTAAACAGCAAAAACTAAACAAAATAATTACATCATGCCAAGATAAAAACACAAAATTGTCGCAAAAGCGCATCGATGACGCTGTTGCTAAAATTAAAGATTTAGAGGTTGTATTAAAATGTCTGCAAAATTAAAAGACATAATTACTTGCCTGAACAAATATTACGACGTAAAGACGCAGGAGAGCTGGGATAACAGCGGGCTTGCATGCGGTGAATCAGACAGCGATATTACAAATATTATTTTATGCCTTGATGTCACCGATGAGATTATTGACAATGCGATTAATGCAGGTTCAAATCTGATAATCTCACACCACCCGATAATATTCAGCCCCCTTTACTCTCTTGCAGAACACGGCTATAAAGAAAAACTTTTAATAAAAGCCATAAAAAATAATATTGCTATTTACTGTCTCCACACACCTGCGGACAAAGCGCGTAACGGAATAAATTACGCCAACGCAGAAAAACTCGGTCTTTCAAACATTTCCCCCGTTAAGTGCAAAGATAATATTTTATATAAAATTCAATTTATCTGTAAAAATGATAAATTGGACATAACATCCGAATTTTTAAAAAAGATGGGATGCTTTAACATTTTTACATTTAATGATGCTACGGGCAGAATTGTCATAAATGCTAGCGTGACAAATGCAAATCTTGACTTATGCGCAAATACTATAAAAGATACTTTTGGAGCGGAAACGGTTGATATATATGAAACATTTAATCTTGGCGCTGATTTATGCAATTTTGTTATCGGGGAAATTGAGGAGATAAGCGCGTATGATTTTATAAAAAAAGTAAAAATTGCATTCGGACTTAAACATATATTTGCAGGCGGATATATGGAGCACAGCATAAAAAAAGTTGCGGTTTGCGGCGGAGCGGGAAAATCTTTTATAAATGACGCCATTTCATACGGATGTGACTCATATGTTACCGGCGATTTATCCCACCATGACTATCAGATGGCATACGAAAATAAAATCATGCTTATAGACGCCACTCATTACGCCAGCGAAAAAGTATTTTTAGAAATTATAAAAAATACGCTTATTGACGAAAAAATCGGCTTTAATGATGATAACATTAAATGTGTTGACCAGCAAGAATATTTCAGCAAAATAATATAATACCAAGATTTATTTGCAGATTATGCTCTGTAAAAAAGTAAGGAAGATTATATGAAAAAATTAAGCGCCGTTATTATTTTCTTAATTCTATTAATATTATGCATTCCTTTTGCATTAAGCGCGGAAGAAAAACCGGACGAAATTAATATTGTTTTTACAAACGATATGCACTCCCATCTTGATACTGAAATAATCAACAGCAACGGATCAATTGTTCAAAAGGGCGGTTTC
>JAAZOI010000028.1 GCA_012797825.1 Eubacteriaceae bacterium
CGCTTTGCGCAGGATGCCCGCACAGAGGAACGTTTTACGTACTATCAAAAATAAGAAAAAAATATGACGTTATAGTGCACGGCGACATAGGATGTTACGGGCTCGGAGGGATACCTCCGTTTAACGCAGTCGATAACGTTGTATGCATGGGAGCAAGCATAAGCATGGCTCACGGCTCGCAGACATCATTTAACAGGCGCGGAATTAAAAAGCGCTCAATAGGCGTAATAGGCGATTCGACGTTTTATCATACAGGAATAAACAGCCTTATGAACACGGCATACAATAAAGGAACGCCTGTAGTGTGTATATTAGACAACAAAACTACGGCTATGACAGGACATCAGGAAAATCCTGGTTCTGGACGTCTGCTTGCTGGCGATGAAGTCGAGCCATCCAAACTCGAAGACATATGCGTGTCTTTAGGAATAAAAAATATTACTATTGTCAACCCCATGAATTTAAAAGAAAGCGAAGAAGCTCTTGTAAAAGCAGTGGAATCTGATGAGTTGCACGTAATTATTTTCAGATATCCCTGCGTTATGAAAAAGCTCACAAAGCAAGAATCTATTGAATATAAAAAACCTGCCAGTGTGGCTGTTGACAGCGCAAAATGCACAGGATGCAAAGTGTGCTTAAAAACTACGGGATGCCCGGGGCTTGAATATGATAAAGAAAAACAAAAAGTAAGCACTAATTTATCGTGTGTAAGCTGCGGAATATGCGCCCAGGTTTGCCCTGCGAAAGCTATAGAAAGGGCAGGTGCGTAAATATGGCAATAAATAAAATATTATTATCGGGAGTAGGCGGACAGGGTACAATTCTTGCCGCGAAAATACTGTCAAACGGGCTTTTATATGCCGGATACAATGTTAAAATGTCAGAAATACACGGTATGAGCCAAAGAGGCGGAAGCGTTACTTCGCATATAGTATACAGTAAGGACGAAGTATATGCTCCCGTTATTGACAAAGGCGAAGCCGATATACTGGTTGCTTTTGAGGAAATGGAAGCAAACAGATGGATTGAGTATTTAAAAATCGGAGGCAAAGTGGTAATAAATGATTATCAGATAATGTCTATACCGATTTTGGTCGGAGCTTTTGAGTATCCCGAGGGCATAAAAGAATATATAAAAGAAAATGTAAAAGACTGTATAATATATGATGCAACTAAAATAGCCAGAGAGCTAGGAAATGAAAAAGTTATGAATATGGTTCTTTTGGGCTCTCTGATAAAGGCAATGAATCTTGAGCATATATCGTGGGAGAAAGTTATTAAAGATAATGTTAAAGAACAATTTGCCGATATTAATATAAAGGCTCTAAAAAAGGGAATGGAACTGGTATAAGAAAAGCTGCCGTAAGGCAGCTTTTTAATCTAACTTTTTTTATCAGCCAATATTTTTTTCTCTGCTAATTTTTTAATAAACGAAAGTTTTGTTTCGGCTATTATCAAAGCTATGAAAATAATCGCAAAGCCAAGAAACATTTGAGAAGTTATGCGTTCATTTAAAATTATAACGCCCATTAGAGTGCCGAATACGCTTTCCAGACTCATTAATATGCCCGCATGAGTGGGCGAGGTATATTTCTGCGCGACATTTTGAAGTACAAGACATAAAGCAGTTGATAAAACGCTTAAATAAAGCAATATTAAAATGCCGTCTTTTGTTATAGTAAAATGCGGGCCTTCAAAAACCAGCGCAAAAACCGTGCTGAATAACGCGACAAAAATAATCTGAATTACCGCAAGCATTATAGGATCATGTTTTCTTGAATAATAAGCTACAAGGGATACTTGAAATCCGTAACATACAGCGCTTATAAGCGTAAGCATATCGCCTTTGAAAGTAACAGTTTTTCCGAGAGAAAAACTGTTAAAGTCCACCGTAAGGAGCAATACGCCTATTACGACTAAAATCGCTGCGGTAAGATTAAATTTATCGGGTCTGCGTTTAGTTATAAAATAGGCTATAATAGGGACTAAAATTACGTATACGCTTGTTAAAAACGCGTTATTGCTTGCGGTTGTGTATTTAAGACCTATAGTCTGCACGATAAAGCTAACCGCTAAGGCAAAACCAATAAAAAGTCCGGCAATAATGAGAGATTTATCTTTTTTAAATTTTTTTATAAATATTAAGATTAATAAGACGGCTGCTATTATAAATCGCAGAGCGATAAGCTGTGTGGGCTGCATACCGCCGTTTAGGAGTATTTTATTGCCGGCAAAGCCTCCGCCCCATATGAAAGCCATAAGTATCATTGCCAGATCCGCGAGAATTAGTTTTTTGTTTTGTGTTTTCATATATTCCTACCTTTTTTGACAAGCCTGTTAATTATATCAAAAAATGAGGAAACGAGCAATATTCAAATAAATAAAAAAAGACTGTATACACAGTCTTTATAAAATATTTATCAGCTTGCGTTTTTAGTGTCTAATATATCCTTAACGCTTTTATCTACCAGTTTTTTGTCTACAATAAATTCTTTTATATCGCTTGACGAAGGTATGGTATACATTATAGGCATCATTATGTTTTCCATAATGCCTCTAAGTCCTCTTGCGCCGAGACCTCTGTTTATTGTAAGTTTAGCTATCTGTTCAAGCGCTTTATCCTCAAATACTAAAGTTACACCGTCTATCTTAAACAATGCTTTGTACTGTTTTGTAAGAGAGTTTTTCGGCTCATTGAGAATTCTTATAAGAGTATTAAGGTCGAGTTCATCAAGCGCTGTAATTATTGGAATTCTGCCGACAAGCTCGGGTATCATGCCGTATTTCATAATATCCGCGGGCATAACCTGAGATAATATCTCGCCTTTGCTTACTGCTTTAGCATCCTTGATGTCCGATTCAAAACCCATACCTTTTTTACCGACACGTTTTTGAATTATTTTTTCAAGACCTTCAAAAGCGCCGCCGCAAATGAACAAAATATTTTTAGTGTTTATCTGCAAAAATTCCTGATAAGGATGTTTTCTTCCGCCCTGAGGAGGAACGTTGGCAGATGTGCCTTCCAGGATTTTTAACAAAGCCTGCTGTACGCCTTCGCCGCTTACATCGCGGGTAATAGAAGTATTTTCGCTTTTACGTGAAATTTTGTCTATTTCATCAATGTAAATAATGCCGCGTTCAGCAAGCTGTATATCGCCGTTTGCGGCCTGTATTAGTTTTAAAAGAATATTCTCTACGTCTTCTCCGACATAGCCCGCTTCGGTGAGAGATGTAGCATCTGTTACAGCAAAAGGAACGTTAAGTTTTTTTGCTAAAGTTTCGGCAAGAAGGGTTTTGCCGCAGCCGGTAGGACCGAGCAGCAGTACATTGCTTTTTTGTATTTCCACATCATCATTGCTGCCTAAAAAAATGCGTTTATAATGATTATACACGGCAACGGAAAGAGTAATTTTAGCGTTTTCCTGTCCGACTACATATTCGTCAAGATAATTCTTTATTTCAACGGGTTTAGGAATTTTTTCTTTTGATATAGTATGTTCGGCCGGAGTGAATTCATAGTCAAAATCCTTCTCGCTCTTTTTGCCCGCGCCCCGTTTTTGTTTTAGGTTATCTATACCTTTTATGAATTCCTCATTTTTTTCGTATATTAAAATATCGGCGCACCTTAAGATGCATTGCGAGCAAATGCAGACATCGCCGCTTACTATTATATCAATATCTTCAGTTTGAGTATTTCCACAGAAACTGCAAACTTTTTTCATTAAAATTCCTTTCTTTAAACAATTATCTGTTAGTTATAATTTTGTCTATCAGACCGTAATCTTTTGCCTGTTGAGCTGTCATGAAATTATCGCGTTCTGTGTCTTGGGCTATTATTTCAATATTTTGCCCTGTCCATTGGCTTAAGATTTCGTTTAATTTGTTTCTCATTCTGAGAAGCCTGTGAGCATATATCTGCACGTCAGTGCTTTGACCCTGCGCTCCGCCCAAAGGCTGATGAATCATAACTTCAGCATTCGGAAGAGCGAGCCTTTTGCCTTTGGTGCCCGCGCTTAGAAGGAAAGCTCCCATTGACGCCGCCATGCCTATGCATATTGTTGAAATATCGCATTTAACATAATTCATTGTATCGTATATCGCCATGCCCGCCGATATTGAACCGCCGGGGCTGTTGATATAAAGGTTAATGTCTTTTGACGAATCTTCCGATTCCAAAAATAATATCTGCGCGATAATTAAGCTTGCGCTTGTGTCATTTACTTCGCCTGTTAAAAAAATAATTCTTTCTTTTAACAGTCTTGAGAAAATATCATACGAACGCTCGCCTCTGCCGGTTTGTTCTACAACCATTGGTACTAAATTCATATCCATATTTACCTCCATAAATTGTATTATTTTATACAAAAATTATACATTAATATTTATAATTTATAAAACTATTCTTCTTCCTTTTTTTCAGCGTTTGTTTCAGTCTTCTTTGCTTTTACCGCTTTTTCTACTTTTACATAATCCATAAGCTTATCTAAAAGCTTGCTCATTTTTGCTTCTTCGCGGATAAGCTCGAGTCTTTCGTGGTTCATACGATTTTTAAATTCTTCAGGTTCAATTTTGTACATATCGGCATATCTTTTAATTTCAGCTTCGTAATCTTCTTCAGATACTGATATATTTTCTTTTTCAAGCATTTTGCCGACAACCATTTCACCTTTTATTCTGTCTACGGCGTCTTGTCTTAATTTGTCCAATATGGCTTTTACTTGTTCTGTTTCATTGCCGAAATATTTGTCGGGGTCAATTCCGCCTTGCTTCAACCGATTATCAAGATCTTTTCTATAAGCTTCAGCACGCTCGTCTATCATTAAATCGGATATAACTACAGTTGAATTATTAATAGCTGTTTCAACAACCTGATTCTGAGCCGCTTGTTTTAATTCTGCTTCTTTAGCTGTTTTTATTTTAGCTTTAAGGTCTTTTTTAAGTTCTTCAAGCGTATCGAATTCGCTTACTTCAGATGCGAATTCGTCATTTATTTCAGGCAGCTCTTTTATTTTCACATCATGTATTAATACTTTAAATAAAGCTTTTTTGCCTGCTAAATCAGCCGCCTGATAGTTTTGCGGGAAAGTAACATTTACATCAACAGTATCGCCAGCTTTCTTATCTATAAGCTGGTCTTCAAAGTTATCAATAAATGATTTGCTGCCGAGTTCAAGTGAAAACCCTTCCGCTTTTCCGCCCTGGAAAGGTGTTCCGTTTATAAATCCTTCAAAGTCTATCACAACTGTATCACCTTTTTTTGACGAAGTTTGCGATGAGACTAATCTCGCATTTTGGTTTTGAAGTTTTTCCAGTTCTTCTTTAACATCTTTTTCTTTGGGAGTATATTTTAGTGCGGCAACAGTAACGCTGTCATAAGAGCCTAGCTCTACAGTCGGTTCAACTGCAACCTGAATAGTCATAACAAGACCTTTTTCTGCGCTGATTTCGTCAACGCTCTTCATATAAGGACGCGAAGCAATTGTAATCTCGCCGCTTTCGATTATATTTAAATATTCATCGGGAAACGCTTCGTCAATAGCGTCTTCAAAGAATACGTTTTTGCCGTATCTGGCTTCAATCATCTGTCTGGGAACTTTTCCCTTTCTGAAACCGTCAATTTTAAATTTATCTCTGTTTTTAGCGTATGCTTTTGCAACCGCTTTTTCGAAATCTTCGGCATTGACTTCGATCTTAATAGTTGCCGTGCTGTTCTCAATGTTTTCTACTTTAAAAGCCATTTTGTAATCTCCTTTTTTGTACATTAACTTTTTAAGTATATCATATTTATATATATAAAACAATTTAATTTTGCAATGTAACCAGGTCCACCGGATGCAGAAGCATAATTAAATCATTAAGATTTTGAATTTTAATATTAATTTTTCCATAATCAAAACCGGCTGTATCTGATTGAATATAGGCATATATGGTTTTGCCAATATCGGTTTTTATAATAAGTACTTTGCATGCGCTGTTTTGAGAGTAGTATGGCTGAACTTTACCGTTTTTAAAAGCGTTTATAAACTGCCTTATAATTTCAGGATCTTGTGTGTATCTGTGAGAAAGAACAACGCTGGAAAAAAGCTGATTTTCATATTCTACGTATTCTATGCTTTGTATATTATTAATTTCTAAATTATTATATTGTATTTTTTTATATAAAACAGGCAAAAAAACTACAGCCTCAATTATTAAAAATATGCATATAATAATTAAACCTTTTTTAAGCGTGTTTATTTGTTTAAGTCTGGTGAAAATATTACTCAAATACATACCTATCTATATATTAACTGTTTATAAGCAGTTTTCTTACAGAGCTTATAAGATAAATAGAGCCGGCGAAAATGTAAACGGTGTTTTTTTCGTTATAATTAATATAATTTTTTACGTCTTCTATTGCAATATTTTTTGAGTCGATTTTATAATTAGTTTTAATAAATTGCGTAAGTTCCGCACTTGTCATGGCTCTTTCATTTTGAGGAGTTAAAGTATAAATCTTATCTTTATCTGTCAGCAGTTCTTTAAACGGTCCTGAAAAATCTTTATCTTTAAGTTTTCCCAAGAAGAGTACTATTTTTCTGTCTTTAAAAAACTGTGAAATGTTTTCATTAAGCATGCTTATGCCTTCTTCGTTGTGTGCGGCATCGATTATAATGAGAGGCGAGGCGTTTATACACTCAAATCTGCCGGGAAAGATGGTTTTTTCTATGCCTTTTACGGCAGTGGGCAAATCAATTTTAATGCCCAGACTATTCATAAGTTCCAATGCCGTTAAAACGCAGGATAAATTTTTTACTTGATAGCCTCCCGCAAGCGGAAGACTAATTTTATATTTATTTTTATATAAAATTTCCTGGCAGCAATAATCGGATTTTACTACGTCCAACTCATTTACAGAGGCAACAGATATTTCTGCGTTTAAGCTGTCGGCTTTGTCTTTTATAACATTATATACTTTCTCGGACTGTTCCATAATCACGCACGGACGGTGCGGTTTTATTATGCACGCTTTTTCGTACGCTATTTTTTCAAGAGTATCGCCCAGATGCTCTTTATGGTCATAACTTATTGAAGTGATAATACTAAGTAAGTTTGTGCTAATAACATTTGTTGCGTCAAGCCTGCCGCCCATGCCGACTTCCCAGACAATATAATCAACTTTTTCCTCGTAAAAATATATAAGAGCGATTACGGTGACAAGTTCAAACTCCGTAGGAGGAGCAATGCCTTTTTGCAAGTTTATGCCTACCTGCGCTTTAACTCTAGCGGTGATTTGCGCCAGCCTGTCATTTGGAATATATTCGTTATTAATCTGTATACGCTCATTAAAGCTAACTACATACGGAGAGATGAAAAGCCCTGTTTTATATCCGCAGGAGGTAAGGGCGTATGAGAGCATTGTGCAAGTAGAGCCTTTTCCGTTTGTTCCCGCCACATGGATGAAATTCAAACTGTTTTGCGGATTAGAAAGGCTTTCCAAAAGCTTTGAAATATTTTCAAGCCCAAGTTTTATGCCGAATTTATTTTGCGAATGTATATAATCAAGCGCCTGTGCGTAATTCATAAAATCCTCCAAACTGTAATTTAATATTATAACACTTCTTTAAAAATAATAAATAAGATGATATAATATAAAAAATTTATTTAGGAGACATCATGCGTTTTATATTTGTAAGACACCCTCAAACAGTATCAAATGTTCAAAGAAGGCTAACAGGAGTAGGCAATTCGCCTTATTCGGATGAAGGCGTAAAACAGGCTGAGGCTATAATAAAGTTTTTAAGCACTGTAAAATATGACAGGATTTATTCAAGCCCTATAGAGAGAGCGCTGCATATCGGCAAAAGCGTTGCTGAAAATTTGGAAACCGAATTAGAAATAGTTACATGGCTGCAGGAAATTAACTTCGGCGATTTGGAAGGACTTTGTGACGCTGACTTTGAAGAAAAAGGCATTAAAATTGAAGAATACAGAAATAATTTTAAAAACAGGTTTCCCAACGGGGAAAGCTGGCACGAGTTTTATGAGCTGAAAAAGCAAAGTATTGAAGATATAAAAAATGAAGAAGGCGTTTGCCTGTGCACATCGCACGGCGGAGCTATCTGGGCGCTTGCGAATGCTTTGCTAGACACACAGCTCGGAGATTTTCAAGGGTTATTTATTAACAATGCAAGCATAATAATAATTGATTATGATAACGGTTCGGGCAGAATTGTTAAAAGAATAGATATTGATGATATTATGCAAGGCAAGGAAACGGATTTTAATTATTCGGAATAGATATGAAGAGCGAATATTTTATTAAAAACAGAAAAAAATTCATTGATTTAATGAATAACGACAGCATTGCCGTCATCCACTCAAATACTTTGTATACTTCAAGCGCTGATATGAACTATGATTTTGAGGTTGACAGAGAATTTTATTATTTGACGGGAATTGAAAAGCCTGATTTTATTTATATGGCCGAAAAAAATTCAGATTATGTAAAAGAGACTTTGTTTGCGTACAGAAAAGATGAATTTGAAGAAAAATGGACAGGCTACAGACTTACATCAGACGAGCTTAGTGAAATATCGGGACTTACTGATGTTGCAAGCATTGATAAATTTTATAATTCTTTTGCACAAGTTATGGCGAAACGCCCGTATAAAAAAGTTTATATAAATACCAAAATACTGTCTTCATGGAAAAATTATAAAACACCCTATGAATATCTTTCTGAATCGATAAGCAGAAAATATCCGCATATTAAGATAAAAAACACATCGGAAATAACTGTGCCGCTAAGGCTTACAAAAGAAGAATATGAAATTGATTTGATAAAAAAAGCGGCAGCAGTTACAAATTGCGGCTTATTAAGAATGATGAGTTCGGCATATGAGGGTATAAACGAAAAAGAGCTTGAAGCTGAATTTGAGTATGAAGTTATAAAAGCAGGCATGAAAAATTCGTTCGCGCCAATTGTCGCAGGCGGGAAAAACGGGCTTGTGTTGCATTATAATGAAAATAATAATATAATATCTTCCGGCAGTTTGGTGCTTATTGACGCGGGAGCAAGCTATAAAAACTACTGCGCTGATGTGAGCAGAACATTTCCGGTGAGCGGCAAGTTTGATATAATGCAAAGAAAAGTGTATGATATTGTTCTTGCAGCTAATGAAGCGGTAATAGGAGCAATAAAAGAGGGCGTCACTTTCGATCAATTAGAAGATACAGCAAAATCAATATTATCAGGCGGCCTTATAGAGCTAGGCATAATGAAAACCCAAGACGAGTTAGGCAAATATTATTATCATACGATAGGGCACAGCCTTGGGCTTGACGCCCATGATCCGTGCGATAAATCGCTTCCGATAAAGTCGGGCATGGTGCTTACTGTTGAACCCGGACTTTATATAAAAGAGTTAAATATTGGCATACGAATAGAGGATAATGTGCTTGTTACGGACACGAGCTGTGATATACTTACATCAGATATAATAAAAAAAGCAGAAGACATTGAAAAATATATGCATAAGGGAAAGAAGGATTAAGATGAATAACAGCGATTATCAGTCATTAAAGCAGAGATATAATAAGAGAATCAGGCTTTTATCTTATTTTCTTTTCATTACAGTTGCCATGGTATTAGCGAATGCGGCTATAACTATTTTAAGAATCCCGTATGATATTGCGGCGATAAGGATTATAATACCCGACATAATGTTTAACTACGGCTTTAACGCGCTTAAAAACAGTGAAATGACTCTGGCAATTGTTTTGCTTGTAGGATTTGCAATTATTTTGGCTGTTTTAATTATATTTTCTGTTTATGCTCATAAAAACAGAAGATGGGCATTCGGCTGGATGGCTCTTTTTGCATTTGCCGAGCTGCCTTTGCTCATAATTGTGCAAAACTGGCAGTCGATACTTGTTCATATCGCGCTTATTGTTATCTGCATAATCGGAGGACATATGTGCGGTGCGAGTACGCAGCTTGATAGGAAAATGTGGACGTTTTAATTGGGGACTTGACAAAGTTTTAATACTTTGTTAATATATCAAAGCTGTAAATATGCGGATGTGGCGGAATTGGCAGACGCACTAGACTTAGGATCTAGCGCCTTCGGCGTGGGGGTTCGACTCCCTTCATCCGCACCAGTAAGCGAAAGTGGCTCAGTGGTAGAGCATCGCCTTGCCAAGGCGAGGGTCGCGAGTTCGAATCTCGTCTTTCGCTCCAGAAAGAAAATATATTTTATAAAAAAGATGATTATGAATAATCATCTTTTTATGTTTATTTGCCAAGGCGGGGAGGGGTTGGAATCTACTCTTGTTGTGTTAATTTATAAATCAAATTCAAATTAAAAAATATATTAAAAAAATAATTTTTTGCTTCCATTCGAATCTCGTCATACGAACCAGAAAGAAAATATATTTTATAAAAAAGATGATTATGAATAATCATCTTTTTATGTTTATTTGCCAAGGCGGGACGGGGTTGTAATCTACTTTTGTTGTGTTAATTTTATAAATCAAATTGAAATAAAAAATATATTAAAAAAATAATTTTTTGCTTCCATTCGAATCTCGCCATACGAACCAGAAATAAAATATATTTTAAAAAAGATGATTATGAATAATCATCTTTTTATGTTTATTGCCATGGCGGGACGGGGGTTGGAATCTACTCTTGTTGTGTTAATTTTATAAATCAAATTCAATTAAAAAATATATTAAAAAATAATTTTTGCTTCTGTTCAAATCTCGTCATACGAACCAAAGTGAAAATATATTTTATAAAAAAGATGATTATGAATAATCATCTTTTTATGTTTATTTGCCAAGGCGGGACGGGGTTGGAATCTACTCTTAATTGTGTTAATTTTATCAATCAAATTCAATTAAAAAATGTATTAAAAAATAATTTTTTTGCTTCCATTCGAATCTCTTCTTTCGCTCCAAAATGAAAATATATATTATAAAAAGATGATTATTTATAATCATCTTTTTATGTTTTATTGCCAAGGCGGGAAGAGGTTAGAATTTTATGATTCTCTCCGAACCCATTCTTATGAATAAGTTTATTAAAAAAATATAATAAAAAATAATTTCTGCTTCCGTTCGAATCTCGTCTTTCGCTCCAAATATATAAACAGAGGGGGTACCCCAATATTGGGACTTTTTTTATTGAAATAATGATATAATTGTAACCAGGTGATTAATATGAAAATAAAAGTTTATGTTGCCAGCGCTTTTTGCAAAAATAATAAAGGCGGAAACAAAGCGGGAGTAGTATTAGATAAAGAATCGTTAACTGCTGAACAGAAAAAGAAAATATCAGCTAGATTAGGATTTGCCGAAATTGCTTTTATAACGAAATCAGAAATAGCTGATTATAAAATTCAATACTACACACCGAAATCAGAAGTTGATTTATGCGGTCATGCTACCATAGCTTCCTTTACTGTTTTAAAATATTTGAATTATGCTGAAAATAAAATTTATGAAATTGAAACAAAAAGCGGCATATTAACTGTTGATTTAACTGATTTAAAAATAATTATGATGGAGCAGACTAAACCGAAATTTTATGAAATATTAAGTGTTGATGAGATAAAAGAATGTTTTGATATAGATTGTATATCAAGAGATATGCCTATTGAAATAGTATCTACGGGATTAAAAGATATATTAGTACCAATTACAGATAAAGAAAAACTTCTTACAATGAGGCCGAACTTTGAAAGTATAACTAATATTAGTAAGCGGTATGACACCATAGGAATTCATGCTTTTACTCTTGACGTCAAGGAAACAGCGCTTTATGCAGAAACTTTGCACCTTTATACGAAGTAAATGAAGAAGCGGCTACTGGCACCTCTAATTGCGCTCTGGCGTGTTATTTAAATAAACATAAATATATTAACAATGGCAAATATATTTTTGAGCAGGGATATAATTTCTGCGATCCGTCAGAAATATACGTTAGTTTAATAAAAAAAGATGAAGAAATAGAAAAAATATTTGCAGGCGGCGATGGTTATTTCTGTAACATTGCTGAGATAGAAATATAAAATTAATTAAAAAAAGATGATTACCCGGGCAATCATCTTTTTATTTTACTGCTGATTTATTTTCTTTTTTTTATAAAGTAAGAGTATAACTATAACTGCGGCAACTACGATTAAAACGCCAGCTGCTACTAATATTATATTTATGATGTTTATAATCTCGAAAGAATATTCAATAACTGTTATAGCGTTGTATTTCGCAACCCATTTTAATGTTTTGCCGTCATCAGAAATTAAAGAGCAATTGGTGCTTGTGGGCTTATTGGGCAGAGTGACTTGATATGATACATCAATCCTGCTTGCAATCAAACTTTCCATATCAATAAACGAGTCATCATCATTGGAGAAAGATGTATCAGTTAAATCATATACAAATTTTGC
>JAAZOI010000337.1 GCA_012797825.1 Eubacteriaceae bacterium
ACGGTTTCCATCAGCAGCACGGGGCGTATTCTTTTACCGCCCGCATAAAGTGAATATTCCATCGCTTCTTTAAGCAGCGGCGGTATGTCTCCTGCTGGCGCGAATTTTTCAAGCAGAATGTTTACTTGCTGCGCTCTTACTTTTAATTCAAGTTCATAGTCCATTACTCAAAGTCCTTTGAAATATCTTTTATTGTATTGTTGTTTATATCAAGTATTTTCAGTTTATCCTCGGTATCCAAAAGCTCTTTTTCCATTTCTTTAATTAAGCTGCTTGCTTTTGTTATTACATTAATTGACTCTTCCAGCCCCACTTCCCCGCTTTCAAGAGTTATTACCATATCTTCAAGCTCTTTTAATTTATCTTCAAACTTTTTAGCCTTTTCCATTATTTTCTCCTTTTATATCAGTTACTTTTGCTCCTAAGTTAAAACCCGCGAATTTTAATTCTATATTATCATCAAGCGCAACATTGCCGATATTACTTATAAGTTTATTATTCTTATAAGCTATCGCATATCCTTTGTTAAGCGTTTTTTCAACTTCATTATTGGCAAGTCTTATTTTTAAATTATCAAGCTTTATTTTGTTTATATGCAGTTTATTAGCTGTTGATAGTTTCATTCGCCTGTCTAATGAGATAATGCTCTGTCTGTACTTATCAATTAATTTTTGCGGAGTCTTGGTAATCGCCGCGCTGTTTTTTATTGATTCTAGTTTTTTTCTGTATTCGTATATGAGATTAATAACATAGCTGTTTATATATTTTTCTTTTTCAAAAATATAGCTTTTAATATCAGCAAGCGCAATAGCAACAATTTCAGCAGCCGCCGAAGGCGTCGCGGCGCGGAGGTCAGAGACAAAGTCCGATATAGTAAAATCGGTCTCATGCCCTACTGCCGATATTACGGGAATTTTCGAGTTGTATATTGCGTCCGCAAGCGCAGGCTCGTTAAACGCCCATAATTCCTCAATACTTCCGCCGCCTCTTGCAAGAATTATAACATCAGCTATATTGTGAGCATTTACATATTTTACCGCGTTTGCAAGCTCCGTCTCAGCGCCTCTGCCCTGTACGGCAGACGGGCAAAGTATTATCTCAACGGCGGGGTTGCGCCTTCTTAAAATTTTTACTATGTCGTGGATAACCGCCCCTGTTGGAGAAGTTACTACCGCTATTTTTTTTGGAAATACCGGAATAGGCTTTTTATGCTCGGCGGAAAAATAGCCTTTCGCTTCAAGTTTTTCCTTAAGCTCCGTAAACTTTGCCCATAGCGCGCCTTGTCCCGAATTTATAAGTACAGTTACGTATATCTGGCATGCTGATGTTTTTTCGTAAAAGCCAACTCTTCCGTAAACGGTTATATACATTCCGTCTTTAGGTATAAAGTCAATATTCATTACGTCTTTTCTAAACATTACGCAGTTAATTTTAGAGTTTTCGTCTTTTAAGCTGAAATAAAGATGCCCCGAAGCGTTTAAATTGAAGTTAGACACTTCACCTTCAACCGCAACGGCATTTAAAGACGGGTTTGTTGTTATGATGCCGTTTATTTTTGATGTAAGATCCGATACCGTGTATGTCTGCATATATGCACCTATTCGCTTATTTCCGCTTCTGCAAATTCCGTATGGTTTGTAACGAGCTTAACTTTGCGTATCTGTCCTGTAAGAACTTGATTATATCTGGTTTTTACGAATATGTAATTATCCGTATAGCCTTCATTTATATCATCATTGTTTTGCTCAAATAATACTTCAAATGTTTTTCCGATGAATGATGAATTAAACTCATCTTGCATTGCGGCGGATAATGAAAGCATTTTATCGCATCTGTTTTTAATAACGCTTTTTTCAACTTTCGGCTCAATATGCTCCGCAGCTGTGCCTTTTTTTAGCGAGAACGGAAAAACGTGTATTTTCATAAACCCGACTTTTTTGCAGAATTCGTAAGATTTTTCAAAATCTTCTTCCGTCTCCGCTGGAAAGCCGACTATTACATCTGTAGTTATGCCGCAATTCGGAAAGTACTTCCTTACATTACAAACAATGTCGTAGTATTCCTGCGATGTGTATTTTCTGTTCATTCGCTTAAGCGTATTATCGCATCCGCTTTGCAGTGATATGTGAAACGAAGGGCATACTTTATAGAGTTTGGATAGACGGGCAAGAAAGTTCTCATCCAATATTTTAGGCTCAAGCGAGCCGAGACGTATTCTTTTAAGGTTTTCTATATCGTTAAGTTTTTCTATTAAATCTATAAGAGAATTATTTTTTAAGTCCTTTCCGTATGATGCTATGTGAATTCCTGTAAGTATTATTTCTTTATGGCCTGATGATACTACATTTTTTACTTCCTTTATTATATCTTCCAAGTTTCTGCTTCTTGCAGGACCTCTTGCGTACGGTATTATACAGTAAGAGCAGTAATTATCGCAGCCTTCCTGTATTTTTATAAACGCTCTTGTTTTATCTTCAAAACTATCCACCGATAAATGCTCAAATATACGCTCATCGGATATTGGATATACTTGTATGGTCTTTTGTTTTTGAGCGTCTTTTATAATCTCTGCAAGCCTGTGCCGGTCCTTTATTCCCACCACGGCATCAACTCCGGGTATGTTTATTACATCATCAGGACTTAACTGCGAATAACATCCCGCCGCTATTACAACTGCGCCGGGACTATTTTTTACAGCTTTATGAATTGCCTGCCTTGATTTTGCTTCGCTGATATTCGTAACAGCGCATGTGTTTATTATATATACGTCGGCCTTATCGTGATAATTTATAATATCATATCCGGCTTCTTTTAATATTTTCATCATGGCCTGCGTATCGTAGCTGTTTGTCTTGCATCCGAGAGTTATAAAAGCCGCTTTCATACGCCCGCCTTAGAAAGTTCTTTTTCGTATGCGCAGCATGAAAGCATAAACATACCCGCTGTTTCAGTTCTTAAAATTCTCTTTCCGAGCGAAACTATTTCCGCTCCGGCGTCTTTCGCAAGCTGGACTTCCGATAATTCAAATCCGCCTTCGGGACCGACAATAAAGCAAATTGAACCCTCGGTTTTTAATAAAACCTGCTTTAAGCTTACGGTTTTTTCTTCTTCATAAGCCATTATTATTTTGCCTTGCGCGTTAACGCTTTTTATCATATCATCAAAGCTTTTCTTTATCTCAACGGTCGGTATAATTCCTCTGTTGCACTGCTTCGCCGCTTCGTATATTATTTTATTATACCGCTCAAGCTTAGCGTCTTCTTTGCTTTTATTATATTTAACATCGCATCTTTCACTGTAGAATATAACTATATTGTCCGCTCCGAGCTCAACTGCTTTTTGCAGCACAGTTTCGATTTTCGCTCCTTTAGGCATAGCCTGACACAGCGTTATTTTATAGTTTTTTTCTTCTTCGCATACGCAAGAATCTATTATGTTAAATATTATACTATCTTTATTTATATGAGCTGCTTCGCAGGTGTAATCTGTATTGTTTTTGTCGCAGACTGTAACTTTTTCTCCCTTTTTTATTCGCATTACTTTAATAAGATGGTAAGCGTCCTCGCCTGCAACTGTTAGAAATTTATCTTCAGCATTAATGTTTTTCTCGTCTGTAAATACTCTGTGCATTTTTATTCCTCATTTTCTGCCGCAATGCCTGTCCAGTCGCCTTGAGTAACTGTATTAAGGATTTTGAATTTATTGTCCGTTAAAACTTTTTCTATATCATCAGCTTGATCTGCAAGTATTCCCGAAAGTATAAGCACTGCCTTGTCTTTTAAGAATTGCTTCGTTAAAGGTATCATATTTTTAAGGATAGGAGCTATTATATTGGCGGCAATTACATCGGCTTTTTTATCGCATACGCTTAATAAATCGCCTTTTTGCACCGAAATATTTGAAATGTTGTTAAGAGCGATATTTTTTTTCGCCGCCGATACGGCAACATCATCTATATCAGTCGCTACTACAAAATCAGCTTTAAGAATTGACGCGAGTATTGCAAGTATTCCGCTTCCGCATCCTATATCGTATACTAAGTCCCCTTTTTTTACATAAGCGTTTAAATATTTCATGCACATTTTTGTGGTCTCGTGAAGACCTGTGCCAAATGCCGCGCCCGGCTCTAAAATAATCATTTTTTTATCTTTATTATTTTTAATAGCTTCATCATCCCAAGAAGGAACAACGGCGATATCTTCTATAAATACTGTCTTATAATATTTTTTGTGTTCTTCCGCCCAGTTTATATCCACTATTTCTCTTACATCAATTGCGTAATCTTTAAAATCTATGCCGAAGTTTTTAAACTGCTCTATCCTGTTTTTTATTTCATCAACTTTTTTGTCGATATTATCTGAATTAATATAACCAACCACTTTGCACATGCCTTCAGGCAAATCAAAGTTCATATCGTCCCATAATTCATCTTCGCTTAAAGGCTCGCTTTCAGCGTATATTGCGCAGCCTTCCGCTCCCGCTTCTGTGAGTATCTGGCTAGCTGGTTCTTCAAACATGCCGTCTACTGTAATTTCTATTTCAAACATAGGGTCCTCCGATAATTGTCATATTCATAATATTATATCAATAAACTGCGTTTTTTACATTATTATTTAACATTTTAATAACAAAAGCCCGTTTTAAATCTTAAAACAGGCCTTTACTTTTATTGCGCTAATTTGTAACTTGTGTTATTTCGCTTGTGGTTTTACGCCGTTTACTATAGGCAGTTGATCGTATTTGCCTTCATAGAACCACAGTACGTGCTTGCAGCCGAGTTCCTGCTGTTCTATTCTTGCTTCTATTGAATAATACGCCGCG
>JAAZOI010000338.1 GCA_012797825.1 Eubacteriaceae bacterium
AGCATAGCTGCTTCCTGTAGAGCTTGTAATATCATTTGCGGGCTCACCGTCAGTAAACATAATCACTACACGATTTCTTTCCTTGTCAGCCGCGCTGTTATAAGCATGAAAAATATCTACAGCCATTGCCATACCGTATTGAGGCTGTGTTCCGCCGCTTGTGCTCAGTCCGTTGATTGCGCTTGTAATGTTTGTATTTACAGCTCCTCCGCTTTCAACATTTAACAAAGCAGTAGAATTTGAACTCCCGGTTCGGCGTACTGCTGTGTCGCTGAATGAAATAACTGCAACCCTGCTTGTTGGAGAATTTGCATAAACGCTTGATACAAAAGCATTTGCCGCATTTTTTAAAGCCTGAAGCTTTGTAATTGTGTTTGTCGTTTGTGTGTAAAACGGTTTCGCTACAGGGCTTGAACTGTTTGTACTGCCAGGCGAGCTATCATCGCCGCTGGCAGACCATGTAACATAGTAATAAGTGCTACCGATTTTATATCTCCATCTATTGCTGCTCTTTGATATCTGTATATATTCTCCATTTACTTTTACATAATAAGTTGAGCCGGTAGGCGAGCTTGTTATAGCTGTATAAATTGTAGTTGTGCTAAATGTTTGTCCCATACTTATTGAATTATCTAAAACCAAAATTATATCGCATGGCTTGGACGTAACAACTATGTTTGATTCTGTGGTGGCCGTAATATTCAGTTTGAAAGTTTGTCTTCCGTCTGAATCTGCCGCCCCGTACGGCTCAGCTGTCTTGTCTACATTAAGTCCGCTTATAGGCGCAACATAATCGGCCGCTATTACGGATAATGAAGATGGCTGCAATGATATCAAAAGAGCCATTATAAGCATTACACTTAAAAATTTAGCTTTCCTTTTCAATCATTTCCCCTCCTTTTAGCATTTAAATATTTTTTTGTATAAAGAATAGACCCCTAAAGAAATAGGGCTTGATGCAATTATTAAAAATAAACAGATATTATTGATTTTTTATACTGGATGAAAAGCAGTAAATATGGAAATTGATTTCTGTATTGAAAATAAATATTAAATTTTTATATATATGTAATATGTTTGTAAAATATGACTAATAAACCGCTTATTTTTCTCCTTATTTTTAATATTGGTTATTTAATCATACTTTTAATACTTAATTTGTCATATTTTAGTTTGCAATAAAAAAAGAAACTTATTTCCAAAGTTTCTTTTTAGGTTTTTCAAAACTATAATTATTGTTTGTTGTTTTTAAATATAACGCATGCCAGTGCCGCGATTAATAAACCTGTTATTATAAGAATATTTTCAATTCTGATAATATCCGCAATAGGTCCGTAAAACAACATCCCAACAGGCATTAACCCGACTGCGAATATTTCAATAATTCCAAACACTCTTCCCTGCATAGTATGTTCTACGCTCTCCTGAATCATAACCGATTCTACTGCATTGAATATCGGCACAAAAATTCCCGCCATCCCCATCGCTATTAAGAAAAATATGAAATTCGGTGAAAATCCAAGCAGCACAGTGCACACGCCAAATCCGAAACAGGACACGGCAATAGTCTTCATATGACTTTTAAATCCTCCCCATGAGGATATTATTATGCCGCCTAAAACAGCTCCGCCGCTGAAAAGAATTTCATTTAATGTAAGACGCCATATTTCTCCTCCAAAGCTTCGCGCTACCATTAAAGGCGTTAAAAATGCCGCGGGAGAGACAAGTAAAAAGAAAAATACATAATAAATAAGCAGATTCTTTATTAATTTATTATTATTTATATATATGAATCCCTTTTTTAGATCAGATATTGATTCGAATTCGTTTCCTGCAGCAAAATCTATATGTTTTCCGGCCTTAAGCGATGTCATAATTGATATGGCAATTGCTGCAGTTATTACGTCTACAAAAAATGAAACTTCAACGGAATACATTGTAAGCAGCACTCCGCCCGCCGCGGGAGAAAGAAGTGTAATTAATGATTGAATACTGCCTTTAATGCCATTGACTTTCATTAATTTATCTTTTGGAACAAACTGCGGAAGTATTGCGCTGACAGCCGGAGACTGAATTCCCGAACCTATTGAACGTATCGCGGATACCGCAAATATAAGCCATAATTTCTTATATCCTATAAAGAAAAAAATCGCAAGAATTAAAGTTGATACAGCTACCAGTCCGTCCGACAGCATTATAATGTGCTTCCTGTTATACCTATCTGCCCAAACACCCGCAAACATAGATATTAATACCTGCGGCAGAAAACTCATTATAATAGATATTGTCATCATCGACCCTGATGTGGTTTTAAGAGTAATATACCAGATTATAGCGTAAGCAACTAAAGAAGACCCAAACAAAGAAATACCCTGACTGCATAAAAAAATAGTCGTTTTTCTTTTCCAGTCCCTATAATCTTCATTTAATTTGTTGTTTTCAAACCCTGCCATGAATATTCCCATAATAAAAAACTTTAAAAATATTACTGCTGCAATATCACGTTTAAATATAATATACTAATTATTATGAATTGTACAGATTATTTTATAATATTTCATAAAATTAAATAAGTTAAAGTAAGTTAAACAAACACAATAAAAAATGCTTATGTAATATAAAAAAACGGCAATTATCTTGCCGTTTTTTCTATTTTAATAAACTAAAATTTAGTTGTTATAACCGTTTAATTATATCTTATTTATTAATCTCTTATTTTCAACGCTCTCATAGAATTTATAACTGCTATCAATGTAACTCCCACATCTGCAAAAACAGCTTCCCACATTGATGCTATGCCAAATGCACCCAGCAGCAAGAATATGCCTTTTACTCCCAATGCGAATATAATATTCTGCCAAATAATTGCTTTTGTCCTTTTAGAAATTTTTATCGCCTGCATTATTTTAGAAGGCTCATCAGTCATAATAACAACATCTGCCGCTTCTATTGCCGCATCAGAGCCAAGTCCACCCATAGCAATGCTTATATCTGCTAGAGCCAATGCCGGAGCATCATTAATCCCGTCGCCCGCAAATATAATCTTTTCTCTTTCATTTTTACAGGAAATAAGCTCTTGCAGTATTTCCACCTTTTGCGCAGGCAGTAATTCCGGATAAACCTCATCTATTCCTAATATGCTACCTACTTTATCGGCTGCTGATTTGTTGTCTCCTGTAAGCATAACGGTCTTTTTAATGCCAATATTTTTCAGCTCACTTATTAAAGAAAAAGCATCTTCTTTTATTTCATCAGATATTACAATTGCTCCCGCAAACTTGCTGTCAACAGCGACATAAACAACAGTTCCCTCATTTGCGTTTTTTTTGTATATAATGTTTTCATCATCAAGCAATTTACTATTGCCTGCAAGTACGCGCCTGCCTGCAATAACTGCGGCAATTCCTTTTCCCGTTATCTCTTCATATGACTGAACCTGCTGTTTATCAATTTCTTTCCCGTAAGCCTTTAAAATTGACGAAGCTATCGGATGATTGGAAAAACTTTCTGCGTACGCCGCATATGTAAGGACTTCTTGTTTTGTATATCCGTTTTCCTCCTCAACTGATGTAACTTTAAAGACTCCTTTTGTAAGTGTGCCTGTTTTGTCAAAAACAACTGTACCCGCATTGCACAAAGCTTCCAGATAATTACTTCCCTTTATTAAAATCCCGTTTTTAGATGCGGCGCCTATGCCTCCGAAAAATCCCAAAGGTATAGATATCACCAGCGCGCACGGACATGATATAACTAAAAATATAAGCGCTCTATAAATCCATACAGATCCTAACGCTCCGTCAATAAACAGCGGCGGTATAAGCGCTACCAAAACAGCTCCCAATACAACTATCGGCGTATAAACTTTTGCAAATTTAGTAATAAAGTTTTCCGTCTGAGCTTTTTTGCTCGCCGCGTTTTCAACTAAATCAATTATTTTCGATACAGTTGATTCTGAGAACTCTTTTGTTACTTTAACTGTTATAAGCCCGTTAATGTTAATGTATCCGCTAAGTATTTCATCGCCTTTATTTATGTCCTTTGGAAGAGACTCGCCTGTCAAAGCTGACGTATCCGCTGTTGATGCGCCGTTTATTACTATTCCGTCTAACGGTACTTTTTCTCCGGGCTTTATAATAATAATTTGACCTTCTTTAACATCTTCAACAGGCACCTTTTTCACTTCACCGTCAGCATCAATATTTGCATAATCGGGACGTATATCCATAAGAGCGGCAATTGATTTTCTTGAACGGTTTACCGCTCTGCTTTGGAGAATTTCACCTGCCTGATAAAACAGCATAACTGCCGCGCCTTCCGCAGCTTGACCTACTGCAAACGCGCCTATTGTAGCTATGCTCATAAGGAAGTTTTCATCAAAAACTTTTCCTTTTAAGATATTTTTAAAGGCCTTTAATATAACGTGCCCGCCTGCGATTAAATAACTTAATAAAAATATTATTAATGTATATATATTAGGTAATTTAAGAATAAGCCCTGAAGCAAATAATACCGCGCCGATAATAAACCTTACAATTTCTTTCATCTGACTATATTCGCTGTTCTCTTGTTTGTAAGATCTTTCTTTTATGGCTATTTCCGGCTCATACTTATGTATTATTGAAAATATTTTATTAAATGTCTTATCTGTATTCTCATTATTGTTTATTTTCACTTTAAGTATTTTAGTAGCGAAATTAACCGCAGCTTCAACATTTTCTATACCGTTTATATCACGCTCAATTTCTGACGCGCAGTGAGCGCAGTTTAAGCCTGATAATATAAATTCTTTATTCATGCCATACTCCCTATTTCTCGTTAATATGAACAAGCGCCTGGTCAAATATGCTCTTAATGTGCTCGTCGTCCAAAGAATAATAAACCGATTTTCCTTCGCGCCTGTATTTTACAAGCCTTGCCTGTTTAAGCACTCTTAATTGATGCGAAATTGCCGACTGCGTCATATCTAAAAGCGCCGAAATATCGCACACACACATATCGGAATTTAAAAGCGCGTACAAAATTTTTACTCTCGTGCCGTCTGATAATATTTTGAAAGTTTCAGCCAGATTATATAAATTATTTTCACAGGGCATATTGTTTTTAACTTTATTTAATATATCCTCGTGAACTGCCGTACAATCGCATTTTTCAATTATATCCATCAACTTATACTCCTAACATATGAACATATATTCATATGTTTATTATATTCGCTCATTTTTATATTGTCAATCAAAATAAAATATATCTAGCAAAGAATAAAAGTTAAGTTAATAGAAATCATAGAAAATATAAAAGCTTGAATAATTGAAAATTTATATTAAAATATTTAAGTAACAATATTAATCGATGTAATTAACAAAATAATATATGAATTGAGTTGATTTTAATGAACGACGGATTTTTAAGAGTCGCATGCGCTACACCCGATATTAAAGTCTGCGATGTAGACTATAATAAAAATAATATTATCTCACTAATAAATTCAGCAGCTGAAGATGATGTAAAACTTATAGTATTTCCTGAGCTTTGCATAACCGGATATACCTGCGGAGATTTGTTTTTACAAAGGACTTTGCAAAAAGCTGCGTTTAGTGCGCTTATTGATATAGCTGAAAAGACTTCTTCATTAGATATTGCCTCCGTAATCGGTCTTCCGTTTGCATATGGTAATGCATTATATAACGCAGCCGCTGTAATAAAAGGCGGCAAAATACTCGGCGTGGTTACGAAAAGTTATATGCCTAATTATTCGGAATTCTATGAACTGCGTCATTTTTCGTCTTTTAATGATAATGAAAAAATCAATATAAACAACGCTGAAGTGCCGATAGGTACAAAACTTCTTTTCCGGGATAAAAATAAGCCGGAGTTTTGTTTCGCGGTTGAAATTTGCGAAGACTTATGGACGCCTCTTTCGCCATCCGTAAGTCATGCGATAAACGGCGCAATAATTATTGCTAATCCTTCCGCCAGCGATGAAATGGTCGCTAAAGCCGATTTTCGGCGTGATCTTGTAAAAATGCAAAGCGCAAAACTTATTTGCGCATATTTATATTCAAATGCCGGCAACGGCGAATCCACTACCGACATGGTATATTCGGGACAAAATATTATAAGTGAAAATGGCGTAATATTATCTGAAAGTAAATTATTTACTAATTCGACAATTACTATGGATATTGATATTGAGTACCTTGCGCATGAACGCAGAAGAATGAACAGCTATCCAAATAATTTGGATAAAGAATATCAAACGGTATATTTTGAAACAGATGCAACTCCTTTAAAATTAACAAGGTACATTAATCCTCATCCGTTTGTACCTAACAATCCTTTACACTTAGCCGAAAGGTGCGACACAATTTTTTCTATTCAGGCATCAGGGCTTAAAAAAAGAATTGCTCATACCGGCGGTAAATGCGCGGTAATCGGTCTCTCCGGCGGTCTTGATTCAACTCTTGCCCTGCTTGTAATAGCAAGAGCGTTTGATGAGCTTAAACTTCCGCATAAAGATATAATAGCGGTTACTATGCCGTGTTTCGGCACAACCGACCGCACATACCAAAACGCCAAATCTCTTGCCAAACACTTAGGCGCAACGTTATTTGATATACCCATTAAAGAAGCTGTTATTCAGCATTTTAAAGATATCGAACTTGACGAGTCCGACCGTGGCGCGGCGTATGAAAATTCGCAGGCGCGCGAGCGCACTCAGGTGCTTATGGATATAGCAAACAAGCACGGCGGATTTGTCGTCGGCACAGGCGATTTATCTGAGCTTGCACTCGGCTGGGCAACATATAACGGCGACCATATGTCAATGTACGGTGTAAACGCGTCTGTGCCTAAATCACTGGTGCGTCATCTTGTTAAGTTTGTTGCTGATAATGAACCGGGAGATTTAAAAGAAATCCTGCTTGATGTTTTGGACACGCCAGTAAGCCCCGAACTGCTTCCTCCTGAAGACGGCAAAATATCGCAGAAAACGGAAGATATTGTGGGACCGTACGAACTGCACGATTTTGTATTGTATTATGTTGTGCGAATGGGATTTTCCCCTTCTAAAATATTCCGTCTTGCCAATATCGCGTTTGAAGGGGTATATGATAAAGCAACGATAAAAAAATGGATGCAGATATTTTATAAAAGATTTTTCTCACAGCAGTTCAAACGCTCCGCCCTTCCCGATGGGCCTAAAGTAGGAAGCGTTACGCTCTCTCCAAGAGGCGACTGGCGAATGCCAAGCGACGCAGTCAGTACATTATGGCTTAAAGAGCTCGAAAATTTATAAAAAAACAAAGAGGCGCAAAGCCTCTTTTTATATGTTTCTATCATCCAAACTTTTATCTCGGTAGATAATATCGTATCTTTCATAATATCCTATATTTTCCCAAAATTCATTCCCCTCTTTGTTTGTATGTAAAACTAAAAGCGCCGCTTTCATAATGCCCAAATCTCTTAATGCATTAGAGGCATTTTGAATAAGATGCTTCCCTACTCCCCTTCTCCTGTAGTTTTTATCTACTGCCAGATGATATATATACCCTCTGCGTCCGTCATTTCCGCAGAGCACTGCACCGACTATTTTATTTTGCTCATCTAAAGCGACAAAGCAAGTATTGGGGTTTCTTTTAATGAATTTATTAA
>JAAZOI010000339.1 GCA_012797825.1 Eubacteriaceae bacterium
ATGTTCAAAATAAAAGTACCGGCAAGCAGCGCTAATTTAGGATGCGGTTTTGATACGCTGGGCATAGCATTTGAAAAATATAATACATTTACGTTTAAACCCAATAATACATACAAAGTCGGCGACGGCTTTTTGGATGCGCATAGAGGCGATAATAATATGGTAATATCGTCAGCAAAAACGGCGCTGAAGATAATTGATAAAAATATCAACGGATTTGAGGTAAGCGTAGATGCGGATATTCCCCTGTCAAGGGGGCTTGGAAGCAGCGCTACATGCATAATTGCAGGTGTGCTGGCGGCGTTTATTTTAAGCGACACTGAAATTGATATGAAAACGGTATATCAAATATGCGCAGACATTGAAACTCATGCTGATAACGTTGCAGCGGCATTGTTCGGAGCGCTTACTGTCGCTTACAAAAATGACACAGGGTGGAAATATTTAAAATATATGCCCGATAATCAATTCAGATTCTGCGCCTTTATACCTGATTTTAAGTTAAATACGGTAAAATCAAGAAAGGCGCTTCCGGCAAAATTATCATATAATGACTGCGTTAATAATATTTCACGTACGGCTCTTATGGTAACTGCGTTAACTAAGCCCTACGCCGAAATACTTTCCGACGCATCAAATGATAAAATACACCAGCCGTACAGAATACCGCTTATAGAAGAATATGAAGAAATTTATAATTTTGCTGTTTCGCACAAAGCATATACCGCATTTATAAGCGGAGCAGGTCCGAGCGTAATGGCAATTATTAATTATATGGACTTGGATAATTTTATAAAAGAATTTAACAATAACAAAAATTCAACTTTAAAACATCAATGGACAGCGATGCCTTTGCTGGTTGATAAAAACGGAGTACAAATAATTTTTGAGGGTTAAATCATGAATGATAGTTATTTTATCGTTAACAAAGAACTTTTGCCCGAATACATAGACAAAGTGGTATACGCCACAAAACTGCTCACAGACGGCAGCGCGAAAACAATAAGCGATGCGGTAAAAAAAGCAGGGATAAGCAGAAGCACTTATTACAAATACAAAGATAAAGTGTATGGATATTCGTTTGACAGCGCGCACAAATGCATTTTCAGTCTTTCGCTTTCACATGAGAAAGGGATACTGTCAAATGTTATTAATACTATAGCGGAATACTCCGGAAACATATTAACTATACATCAGGATATTCCGATACATGGTATAGCGCACCTTACAATATCGCTTGACATAACTTATATGACGGACGATATATCGGTACTTTTAAAAGCTATCGGAAATTTAAAGGGTGCATCAAATATACGTTTAATAGCAATAGATTAAAAAAAGAGGGGCATGCCCCTCTTTTTACTTAAAATTTCTTTAAAATTATTTCCTCAAGTTTTCTTTTCGGAACATAATGAACCATGTCTTTATCTCTGTAATATGCCATCTTTCCGCTGTCCGGTACATCTACAAAAACAATTTTTTCTACAGGTTTTCCAAGAGCCAAAACGGATGTTATAACCAAAT
>JAAZOI010000340.1 GCA_012797825.1 Eubacteriaceae bacterium
AACAATGTCATAATAACGTTCTTGTTTAAAAATACAATTCGTTAAATTTAATTAATATGAAAAATACCCCTAATCATTAATATTAATGATTAGGGGTATAGCTATACTTAGATATTATTTGATGCTATATTCTTTAAGTAAAACCATAAGCTCGGCGCGGCTGTTTATACTTAATTTTTTATATATACTTGTGCAATATGTATTTACAGTTGAAAATGATATGCCCATGATTGCAGCGATTTGTTTTAACGTGTACCCGACCAGCAGCTTTTGGCATGTTTCAATTTCTCGGGGTGATAATTTGTAATCATAAAGTTTTGCGGTTAGTCGGGTTTCGTGAGTTATATCTATTCTGTATGTATCATCCATCCACTCTTTTGAGCTTACGGTCATTATAAAATATGGAGTTAAAGCTAAAAAAATTATCAATATGATTACAGATATAAACGCAAACAATACTACTGTATCATTAATATAATTTATAGGATGGTTATTTAGCTGTTGGGCAGTTAATATTGACAAAAAATAATAAGCTGAATACAGTAAAATTACGGTTTTATAAAATGTGCCGCTCTGAAACTTTTTTGCCATGAAGCCTGCAAGGTAATATATATTTACAATACCTAAGGAATATGATAATCCAAAAAATACAAACGATAAAACGCCGTAAACACTGTTAATAATGCTTAATGCGCCTGATATAAAGCCTAAAGCTGCCAGCGCAAATGACAAATTTAATATGCTGTAAAGCTCAAGGCGCAATAATCTTTGAAACAATAAAACAAATATTATCCCAAACGTAATACCCAAAAAATAAAATAACTCAAATGATATATTAAATTTTGTCAAAGTCACACTTATTACTGTAGGAGCGATTACATCGTTTAACGCAAGCACGACAAAAATAAGCGCCATTAAAGCGTAAGCGTTTTTGGGCGGGGTTATATTAGTTTTATCAGATATTTTGTCAACATTATTTCTATATAAAAATGTGCAAACCAATAAAACAAAAAGTAAAATAAATATAATAATGTTAGAAATGTCAACTTGTACATGCGGTTTGTTTAAAACAGGCTTAATAAGCAGAAATAGTTTTGGTATAAAAACAGCTAAAAGCATAGAATAAAATTTTTCGGCGTTATTTAAAATCATAAAAAAAGAATAACAGCTTGAAGCAAAAATATGACCCATGCAAGCGGATCCTACGAATAATATGCTTTCAGATACTAAACCTGCCGGAGTAAATCTTAATAAAACGAAACAAAATATCGCGGTAATTACGCTATAAAATGTAAAGCGCATATATTTGTGTTCACTAAAAAATATTACAATAAACGGTACAGCAGTGAGCCAGACTGCCGTAAAAAATAAAGGGTTGCCAATTTTTGAGTTATAAAGGTCGCTTTGAAATTTAAAATTACCAAACGGTAAATAATATGAATATAACCAGATGAACACTATTACCCAGCCGATAAAAAAAGGCATATTCTTTTTAGTAATAGATTTAATATTAAAATGATTAACAGTTCTCATAAGCATTTCCTATAAAGCACAAATTACATATTTTTAAACCGACCAAGATAAGTTGGGGTTTGATCATATTAATCAAATTTCTTATATTCATGGTCAGCCTCAATTTAATCTAAAAACAATTAACATTAAAAAGGCAAAAAAATGGTGCGAGAGACGGGATTTGAACCCACACAAGCGCATTGCTCACAGGAACCTGAATCCTGCGCGTCTGCCAATTCCGCCACTCTCGCACGTAGCAAATATTATACTGAATAATTTATAATTTGTAAATAGAATATATTGCTAAATTATTTATATAAGATGTCAGTCAACATAGCAAACTGCTCAAGATTTAAAGCCTCGCCGCGGATGTTTTCATCTAAATTAAGCTTCGCAAGTCCGAGTTTTATTTTTTCTTTATCAATGCCGAGCGAAGCGGAAAGAGTGTTGATAAGAGTTTTGCGTCTTGTGGCAAAAGCGGCCCTTACAAGCGCAAACATTTCTTTTTCATGTTCTGTTTTAACTGCGGGAGTTTTTCTTATTTCAAAAAAAACGACGCTTGAGTCGACTTTCGGTTTCGGGTAAAAAACCGTGAGAGGCACGTTTAACAGTATTCTTGTTTTGGCATAATATTCTACCGCTAAAGTAAGCGAACCGTAGTCTTTGGTTGAAGGCAGCGCGGTAAGACGAGCAGCGACTTCTTTTTGCATCATTAAAGTAAGAGTTTCAAATATATCGCAATGTTGCAGGAGCTTTATAATGACCGCGCTTGTTATGCTGTAAGGCAGATTTGATATTACTTTAATTTTTCTATCCGATTTAAAAAGGTTGCTTAGTTCAGAAAAATCATATTTTAAAACATCATCATGAATTAAAGCGACATTCTCTGTATCTGAAAAATTGCTTTTAAGTACTTCAATTAATTTATCGTCTTTTTCAATTGCGACTAACTTGTCGCACTTCTGTGCAAGATAATAAGTAAGAGAACCCATACCCGGGCCTATTTCCAAAACACAGTCATCTTTTGTTATATTGGAATTATCTATGATTTTATTAATGATATTATCATCTATTAAAAAATTCTGACCGAGTTCTTTTTTAAAATGGAATTCGGTTGAATTTATATTATCTTTAATGTATTTGATTGACGTTGTTTTTTCTGCCATTTACTTCTCCATATATATTATATTAATTGGTTTGCCAAAAGCTGATTTGCTCTCTTTTGATTATAATACATCCCGCTTCTGTCGGTTACAAGCGTTGCGGCATTGTCTGCAAATTGCAGTTTGAATATATAATCAATATCAAGATCCGCTTGCTTGCATTCGTCTATCATATCAAGTAATTCATTATCGCTAAGCTGTTTTTTTTTCATATGATATTTTATCAGAATATATATTTTTTTAATAAGATCTTCTTCATATCCATATGAATTTAGTATT
>JAAZOI010000341.1 GCA_012797825.1 Eubacteriaceae bacterium
ATAGCTTTTTGTATTGCAAGTATTTCAGCGTGAGCAATTGAATTATTTCTCAAAATGCATTCATTGTGAGCTTTAGCAATAAGTTCATTATTTTTATATATTGCCGCACCTATCGGCACTTCATTTCTTTCATAAGCTTTTTCCGCCATTTTAATTGCGGCATACATTTTTTTAAACATGTTTTCCTCAAAGCTCCAACGATTTTATTCTTCTGACGTCCTAAAAGATCTTAAAAATTTATTAAAAAAATCTGATTAGATATTTAGATAATTATTTAAATATCTAAAACTATTTTATCAAAAAAAATAAATACTGTCAATAAATGTTTTTTATCATATTTAATTCTCATCCCATTTGCACTTATGTATCATATTTAAATTATTCAGAGTATATTAAGTGCTTTTGATAATTAATTTTTATTTATGCAATAAAGCATGTAAATATAAAATATTTATTAATTAATCCTAAATTTATATGAATATTTCATATTATTTAATATATACATTTTGGGAGGCATATTATAATGCGCAATAAAATCATTGCAATTTCATTATTTATAATATTAGTTTTCTTTATTATATATTTTCCTCGTATCACTGATAAAATTTATAAATTTAGCCCCGATGTTAAAAATAAATCTTCTTATAACGGCGTAATAACAATAGCAGACACTGTCAAACGTACTGTCGCCGGAGCGCAATTCGGATTTATGAACAAAGTAATATATAATTACGAAACAGCATACCCTGATGTACGAACTGAATTAAGGGAGTTAAAATACGGCGATAATTCTGAAATAGCTGTAAAAATGAGCAGCAGCGATAATCATCCTGATATTATGACATATTATATAAATAACATTTGTATAGACAACAAATACATATATAGCAGCGATTTTTATTTGCCTTATGCCGATGATTTAAGTGAATATTTCGCTTCAGGATTAAAAAATAACTCATATAATGCCTTACCCGTATCTTATGAAGTTCCCGCTGTTTTAATAAATACCGATCTTTTAAAACAACTGAATATTGACATTCCTAAAGAAATTAACCGGGATAATTTTTTTACATTGCTTACAAGCATTGACTCTGCTTTAGGGAATGATAAGATATATTCACTTGACCTTTATATAAGTAAAAATAATAATATTTGGGAACCTTTTTACATTAATGGAGACATGAGTAAAATTACTTCATTAAAACATATACGTCCTAACTTATTAAATGTTGAGAATGATAATGTTATAAGCTCGTTTGCCGATTCAAAATCTGCAATATGTGTAGTGCCTGTAAGCCAGATGAGGACTCTGCAAAATATTAAAGATAAGGGTGGCAGTACATCTTTTAGCGTATATGCTCTGCCGTACGAAACAACATATATAAGCAATATTTCTTTTTATGCGGCGTTTAAAACAGATAATTTACTTAAACAATATGCAATATTTAGCTTTTTAAAAAATTTACTTTCGGATAATACTCAATTAATGCTTCAAGATATTATGCATTTGCCTGTCAAAGACGTTGCATATGATAAATATACATATCTAAATAATTTAAAATATAGAAAAAAGTGTGTTTTATTAGATTTGGATAGTGAAAATATAAATAAATGCTATAATGAAATGATACAAAATATACATTAAGTGCAAGCTTTAATGTATAATATAAACAGCATGAATGAAAGGAC
>JAAZOI010000342.1 GCA_012797825.1 Eubacteriaceae bacterium
TAAAAACATATCTTTTTTACTGTATTTATTTAAGACAAATATTTAACGAATTTTTTATAAGTATTTTTAAGATTATATATAATTATCTTGCAATGAATTATTTTTAAAATATTTTATTGGCAAGTAATAAAAGATGAAGGTACTTATAATGCATAATCCGGAAATTAAATTATTGATGGAAAAATACCCGTATGATTCACTTTCACGCATCGTAAGCAGATATTTAAGAGAAAAAATTATTAAAATTGATATGAAACCGGGAGAGAAAATTAATATTTCCCAGCTGGCATCAACACTGAATGTTAGCCGGACAACTATAAGAGAGGCTCTTACTTTTCTTATTGATATGTCTTTAGTTGTTCAGCACTCTGTTTCAAAGTTTTCTGTAGCAGAACTTAATACATACCAAATGTTTGATATGTATACAGCAAGAGAAATTATTGAAATTAAAGCAGGAATGTTGTTATGTGAAAATATTTCGGACGAACAACTACGACATTTGGAATTTCTCGCTATGAATTTTGATAATAACCTTAAAAGAAAGGAATACGTACTGGCAAGCGAAGCAGATAAAGAATTCCACCGATTAATTGTTGAATACTGCAATAATGCGTTTATAAAAGCTATGTATAGCAGTATCTACAGCACAATAGAACGATATATATCATACTCATCTGTTGCACTCACTATATCCGAAGGCAATCCGTTCGCTAACGCAGTGATAAATCAGCATTTAATGATAGTTAGAGCATTAGAAACAAGAATGCCTAATAATGTGGCTACATTAATACAGCGTCATTTGGCCGTAGGATCAAAACTACTGTCGTTTCCCGGTTTAAGTTTAAAGCTATAAAGAAGATTAAATAAATGTAAGGAGTAAAGCATGTACTCTAAGGATATCCAAATTTTATTTGATAAACACCCTTTTGATCCTCTTTCACAAATAATATACCGTTATCTTTATGATCAAATTATTACATTAAAAATTCAGCCTGGCGCGAAGCTCAATATTTCTCAATTAGCAAGCGATTTAAATGTAAGCCGCACCACGATAAGAGAAGCCGTAACAATGCTTATATCAGACGGATTAGTGCAACAGGATGACCAACACCGGTTAACAATAGCGGAACTGAATACATATGAAATGTTTGATGTTTATGAATCAAGAAGAATACTTGAACTTGACGCAGCAAAAAGACTTTGCGAATACATAACAGAAAAAGAACTTAAACTGCTTACAAAATATGCTCAGGACTTTAAAAAAGGAATTGAGAACAGAGATTATCTGGCTACTTTTGAAGCAGACAAAAATTACCATCTGCTAATTATAAATTCCTGCAGAAATAAATATATTAAAATTATGTATCAAAGTATTGCAGGGGCAATCGACAGAAATCTTTCGTATGGCACAGTAGTCCTGACAAAAAAGGCAGATGATAATTATCCGTTTTTCTCAGCAGCTATTAATCAGCATTTTATGATTATCAGAGCATTCGAATCAGGCATTCCAGATAACGTAGCGACAATACTTAGCAGACATTTGGAAGACGCAACAAAAGTAGTGTCATATCCAGGGGCATATTTAAAACTTTAAAATATACAAATTCAGAAATTTAACAATTGAAATGCGCCCATGCAACATAGCCGTTATTAAATTTTACTGTACTCGGATACATATTGGTGATATTTAGTCATCTTTCCAGTCAGCTTGCCGCTTGGCTTGCCATTTACAAAGGCTGTTTATTCGACCTAAGTCTTAATATTTGCTGTACTATTAAAAAAAGCAATACTGTAAAAGTTGCTAAATTAATTCAATTAAAACAATTCAAAATATATTATTTTTCAATGTATTTTGCTATCTTTTTTAATCAAATATTATTATAATTATTAAAGTAAAAAAATATTGGAGGTAGAAAATGGTTATTGGACACAAAGACGATTTAACCCCTGTACTGCATGACGACGGTGCGTGCGTAATCGGCGCAGGAATCAAAAAAGCTATAGGCCCTGACGAAGGCTGGAAAGATTATGTAATGCGCTTTATAGAACTCGCGCCTAACGGCAAAAGTTTTGACCACGTACATCCTTGGCCGCATATAAATTATTATATAAAAGGACAAGGAATACTTACAATTGAAGGCAGAGAATACCCGGTATCTGAAGGAATGTACACGTATGTTCCCGAAGATATGCAGCATCAGTGGAAAAATACCTCAGGTGAAAATAAATTTGAGTTTATTTGCATCGTTCCAAAAGAGGGGCATAAATAAAATATAATTAAAACAAAAAGCGCTTTAAAAGCGCTTTCTTTATTTCTTTCCCAGTTTTTCGTGTATTTGAGGCATCCATTCGCTTATTTTAATTCCCTGCGGACACCTTTTCTCACATTCTTTGCAGCCAATACAATTGGCTGTTTGCTTTTCGGGCGGCACAAACATGGCA
>JAAZOI010000343.1 GCA_012797825.1 Eubacteriaceae bacterium
ATTCCCATTCTCTGGCATATGCTTCCGTAAATTTTTGCGAGATCCTGTCTTTCTTCCCCGAGACTTCTTCCGACCAAAGCAATGGAAGCGTTAGATAGGCCGTCTCCGAAAGAAAATGATAAAATCAAAAACTGCATGCCTATCTGATATGTGGCAAATGTTATTGTTCCTAAATGAGCGACTATTATGGCATAAGCTAAAAATCCCGCTCTTAACATAAATTGCTCAACTAAAGACGGAGCGCCTATTTTAGTTATAGATTTTATAGCTTCTTTTTCTAATTTAAAAAATTTTATGCCCTGAAAATAAACAAACTGGTCTTTATGCGATACCGAATATATGCTCATTACGCACCCGACGCCCGTGCCTATAAGAGTTGAAATTGCAGCTCCTTTAATTCCCATTGCAGGGAATCCTAAATGACCGTTAATCAAAAGATAATTGCAAACAACGGCAATGAGATTTGCAGTCATGTTTGTTTTCATTGATATTTTTGTATTACCGGCTCCGCGCTGGGCGGCATTATTAACCATTGTTACTGTTGTAAAAATTATTCCGCCCATTATTATTTTAAAGAAAGTTACGCTGTCCGCATGAGTTTCAGGTTCCGAGCCTGCAAACCGCATTATAGGATCCGCATATTTTACACAAATAACTGATATTATAACAGTAAGCACAATGGTTATTATCATAGCTTGCACAAGCGTTTTGTTAGCTCCGTCTCTGTCGTTTTGTCCTCTTTTGCGCGCCACTATCGCAGAAACCGCTATATTCAATGAGAATATAAAACTTATGGCAAGAAGCCGAGGCTGGCTGACGAGTCCTACAGCTGCCACCGCGTTTGCCCCGAGGGTTGATACCATCATCATATTAATCATAATTACCGAGCTGATTAAGAATGATTCTAAAATAGTAGGCCACGCCATTTGAATTGTTGTTTTTATCAAATGCCTGGGTGACGGAATTTCTCCTAAAGGCTTTATATTATTTAATATTTTTTCCGTATTGATAAACTGCATAAAATAACCTTTAATATATACTTTACTGTGTTACTTGAATAAATATAGCAATTATAACATAAACAGTTTATTTTGCGTTAATTTCGCGCACCTTTATAAAAATTAAGTATTTTTTTAATTTAATCGAAAAAATGCATATAAAAAAGGATATTTAAAATAAAAATCATATATTTTGATTAAAATACATTTAATTCTGGTATCTTATTTAGTGTGAATTGCTAAAAATTACTATATAAATTTAATTTTAACCTATAGAATAATATTGTAAATTTTATGAAATACTACATAACAATCAAGCGATTAAGAAAATACTTGAAAGGATGTTTTATATGAAAGCTACCGGCATTGTTAGAAGAATAGATGATTTAGGCAGGGTGGTAATACCCAAGGAACTCAGAAGAACTATGCGTATCAGGGAAGGCGAGCCTCTTGAAATTTACACTGACGCAAACGGAGAACTAATACTCAGAAAATACTCTCCCGTTGGTGAAATTAGTCATTCAAGCATGGAATGTGCCGAAGCTATACACCAAATAACGAAACATACTTGCCTTATAACTGATAAAGATAAGGTTGTCGCGTGCAGCGGTGCCAATAAAAAAGATTATATTGATAAACAAATCAGCAAAGAAGTCGAAGATTTGCTTTTAAGCAGAAAAAGCAAAACATTTAATAGAGAAGACGTTAAAATACCAATTACTTCAAGCGACACCAAAGAACATTTCAGCCAGGCCTTTTCCCCGATATTGGTATACGGCGATGCAATGGGAATGATAATAGTAACAAATGATGAAAACTCCGATAAAAATATGACTGATTCGGATTTAAGCGTTGCCATGATGGCGGCTTTATTTTTCGGAAAGCAAATGGAATAAAAATAAATAAAATTATTAAAGCACATCTAATGTGCTTTTTTTTGCTTATATTTAAAATGATTATCTATCATGATTACTTTATATCTTGTTCATTGTTAACAATTTCAATATTGTCGTAAAATTTCATTAAATCTGTTTTTATTTTTGCTTTTTGTTCTTCAGTCATATTTTCATAATTCTTTATCCAGATCTTTAATGTATTGCCTGATAAGGTATATTTATATTCTTTTATATTATTAGCGTAAAAATAATTGATTAAATTTTGATTCTGGCTTAAATATTGACTTTTGTTATTATTTCTGAATTCAGGATAAATAATTTGAGTTGAATTTTCATTGTAATTAATTACGCTTTTATTGCGTTCGGAGCTTGCGCATGAAACGGTAAAAATTATTGATATAGTAATTAAATATATTAAAAATTTTTTCATATTCTCCCTCTTAGCAATTTAAAAAGGCACAATAATTGTGCCTTTTCTATTTCACTTCATCTTTTGTATTGACAAATTCAATATTGTTAATATTGGCGTCAATTTTCATTAATTCATTTTTAATTTTTGTTTTTACATTTGCTGTCACATTATCCCAATTATTTACCCATACTTTTAAAGTATTGTTAGTTGCATAATATTTATAGTCTGTTATATTATTTGCCTGAAAGACATTGTCATAACTTGCAATTAAACCTCTTGTTGTATAATTATTGGGCAACACATATTCCGGATAAAAGTTTTGTGCAGCATTATTGTAATCCGTATTGTAGTCCGGAGTAGTTAAGCTTTTATTATTGTCATATATACTTTTTGTACTTGAACATCCGACAACCAAAAGCGTTAAAACTACCAATACAACTATTATAAACTTTTTCATCAGCTTCCCTCCTTTAAACATTATTGTTTGTTAAAGGAGCTTAAGCTATGCTATATTAATTTTTACTTTTTTTTACTTTTTTTTGTTTAAGGGTACTACAATTTTTCCTGTGCTTAATTCCAAATATACAATCCAATAACCAAGCTCGGAATCTTTTGCTATATTATGCCAATATACATAGCCTGTAAGTCCTCTCATCGGTTGATGGATTTGCTTATATTCCCCAAATACGCCAAGCACGATATAGTCAATATCATTACTTCCGTTTTCTTTATTATAATATCCTATAATCCTTTGCGGGTAGCCTTCTTTTTTATAAAGATTATTTGCATTAAAATACAATGTTTGGTAATCTACCAAATTACCGTTTAATTCCACTAAATATTTTCTTGAATTATCTACATGCACAAACCATTCGTGATTTTTTATTTTAGGTTCAAAAGGATTAATCTGTCTGAAATTTTCATATAAAACGTGTTTAGTAATTTTTATTCCCGCATTATCAATTGGTTTTTGTGCAGGCTGTTCAGTTTTTTTATTTAATTGCTCAATTTTCGCGTTTTGAAGTTTTATTAATTCTTTATTTTCTTTATTTATAATTATCGGTTTTTCTTCTTGTTCATTTATATTATTTTCTTCATTAACATTATCGTTATACGCGATTATTTCTGGAATTTCCTCTAGCTGTTCTTTTTCTTTTTGTTTATTTTTATCTTCTGATATTTTTGACCATTGCGGTAAAAGCGCTTTAAACTGGTTATTTTCTTCCTCATCTTTAACTTCTTCTGTGTGCATATGTTCTGAAATATCATTTTTTGACGCTATTGTATTTAATACTGTTTCAATTTTTTCAGGTATTTTTTTAATATCTTCAAGTTCTACTTTATTTTCTTTTATTTCCTGTTTTTCTTCTTTTAAAATATCAGATTTTTTGTATAAACCCAAAAAATTCAAATCATATGTAAATAAATTATCGTAATAATTATCTATATTGTAAATTATCAATTTGTCAAAATCTTTTAATTTATTTGCATCAAAATTCAAAAAAAATTTATTGCTTTTTTTATTATCTATAATAAATAAGTTTTTTTGATTTCTGCCGTCCGATAATCCTATGCCGTACTCTGATTTTGGCATATTTAAAAGCAGCAAATTTAAATCGATTTGATTTTTCTCCAAATTGCGGGAAATGTCTATACCGCATTGAAAGTTATTTTTTCCTTTGAGAAAGTCGTATTTCACCTGTAACGCCTCCTTAAAATACAAACCGCTATATATAAATTTATTCATTAAAAAATAAACTTATTCATATATTGGGCCTAAATTTGAAGCGTTATAAAATTTTTTCAAACAAAAATCAGCTCAAAATGAGCTGATTAAATTTTACTCTTCTA
>JAAZOI010000344.1 GCA_012797825.1 Eubacteriaceae bacterium
TCGGCAGGCCTTTATATTCAAGAGTAGAACTTGTTGTGTTTTTATAGTTGAATTTTATAGCTATAAAAGCAAATCCGTCTGTGGGCGATACATATTCCATAGTATCATACAGCTCTACTTTCTCTACTGTTATTGCAGTGTTTTTAAGTTGTATAACATCGCCTATATTTTTGTATTGTTTTCCCATACTGCAAGAAAATAACGACATTGAAATTAATAAAATGCTTATTACAGCAATTGCTTTAAATTTATTTTTATTCATTTTTACAAACCTTCCTTTGTAATAATTGTTAACCCGTTTAAATATTGGGAAAGAACGTCAGGTATCTTAACGCTTCCGTCCTCCTGCTGATAATTTTCAAGTATAGCGGCAAACGTTCTGCCTACAGCAAGGCTTGAGCCGTTAAGAGTATGCACATACTGCACTTTGCCTTCTTCGTCACGATATCTTATGTTAGCCCTTCTGGCTTGATATGACTCAAAGTTCGAACAGGAGCTTATCTCTACATATCTTCCGTAGCTCGGCATCCAGACTTCCAAATCATAAGTCTTAGCAGATGAAAAACCGATATCGCCCGTGCAAAGTTCAACCACTCTGTACGGAAGCTTCAGTTTTTTAAGTATATTCTCAGCATTGTTTGTAAGCTTTTCGAGTTCATCGTAAGAATCCTGGGGTTTTACAAATTTAACCAGTTCCACTTTATCAAATTGGTGATTTCTTATAAGACCTCTTGTGTCTCTGCCCGCGCTTCCCGCTTCCGCACGGAAACACGGCGTGTATGCGGTATAATAAAGCGGAAGCATTTCTCCTGGGATTATTTCATCCGCGTGCATGTTTGTGACAGGCACCTCGGCAGTAGGAATTAAGAAATAATCCGTATCACGCACTCCGAAAGCATCAAGCTCAAATTTCGGCAGCTGCCCCGTTCCGGTCATAGATTTTCTGTTTACCATAAACGGAGGGCTAATTTCCGTATATCCGCCTTCTTGCGAATTAGTATATAACATAAAATTAATTATTGCCCGCTCAAGCCTTGCTCCGAGGCCTTTAAACATCGAAAACCTGCTGCCGGTTATCTTTACAGCTCTTTCAAAATCCAAAATGCCAAGCTCCACGCCTATATCCCAATGCGCTTTGGGCTCAAAATTAAATTTAGTCGGCTCTAAATATTTTCTTACTTCAACATTGTCTTTATCATCTTTGCCTATTGCTATATTTTCATTCGGAATGTTAGGTATGTCAAGTAAAAGCGCCGATATTTCATCGTCAATCTCTCTTATTTTTATGTCAAGCTCTTTTGCGTTATCGGAAAGGGCTTTCATCTCTTCAAACAGCTCTTTTGTATCTTTACCGTCTTTTCGCATTGCTGGTATTAATTTTGATACTTTATTCTGTTCCGCTTTTATGGCTTCAGACTTAATTAACATCTCTCTTCTTGTTTTATCTATGTCAAGCAGTTTGTCCAGTTTAAATTCAGCACCTCTGCGGGCAAGCAGTTCTTTAACCTTATCAGGTTCTTTTCTTATTTGTTTTATATCAAGCATATATAACTCCAAATGTGTCTGTTTAACACAATTATAAAAAATCTAACCTTCATTATATTGCAAAATGCAAATCAATGTCAATACAATGTTTATTTTACTGTTTTTATATATTACATAAATATTTATTATAATAATTGATTTACTGCATATAATCTTTAGTATATACTATTGTAAATTAATTTTTAAATTCTACATATCATTCCAAAGCCCATGATAGAATTTATAACTTCAATTTAATCAGCGTTTTTATCAAATTATAAACTAAAATACAAATCCTTTATTAATTTATTTTTGTTTCTATGTACAGTATTTATTCTTTTTTATCAATAAATGCAAATATTTTATACGCGGAGGAATATTCTTAATGAAAAATGACAATTCAACAAATGATAATTCGGCGGCGGATAAATCCGATACCTTGGATTCTTTGCGTGAAAAAGCAAAAGAACTCGGTATTAAAAATATATCCAAATTAAAAAAAGCCGAACTTACGCAGGCTATAGACGATGCCGAAAAACGCTATTCAAAATTAAAAGATCGTATAGGCGAGGCTTATGAAGAAAAAGGCACGCTGCAAATCCTTCCCGAAGGTTTCGGATTTCTAAAAAATGAAAAAATGACTTCCCCCGAAGATTACGTATATGTATCCGCTTCACAAATACAGCGTTTCAAGCTTAATACAGGCGATACAATTATGGGCAAAGTCCGCCCCCCGAAAGATGATGAAAAATATTACGCGATGCTCTTTTTGGAAAACGTAAACGGAGTGGCGACATCCGAAATCCTTAAAGAAGAAGAACGCAAAATGCAGAACCCCAACGCCAAAGACATGAAACGTTATGAACTCGTTCATGCGGGAATACTCGACATCATGCCGGACGGATTTGGCTTCCTGCGAAAAAACAATTATCTGCCCGGCGAAGACGATATATACGTATCTCCTCACCAGATAAAGAGATACCGACTAAGACGCGGTGATGAAATAACAGGCAAAATACGCATACCAAACGAGAACGAACGTTTTGACGCTTTACTGTATGTGGAACTTGTTAACGGCAAACCCGTTGCCGAAATGCAGAACAGGCAGAATTTCGAACGTCTTATTCCCGAATTCCCCGATCAGAAAATCGTTTTGGAAACATCCAAAAACATTCATTCCACAAGAATTATGGACATCTTCTGCCCCGTAGGCAAAGGACAACGCGGAATGATAGTTGCGGCTCCCAAAGTAGGCAAAACCATACTGTTAAAAGAGATAGCCAACGCCATATCAAAAAACTATCCCGACATTAAATTAATTGTACTGCTTGTAGACGAACGCCCCGAAGAAGTTACCGACATAGTACGTTCCGTAAAAGCGGACGTAGTCTTTTCAACGTTCGACCAGCCGTCTGCTAACCACATAAAAGCCGCCGAAATGGTGCTTGAGCGTTCAAAAAGGCTTGTGGAAATAGGCAAAGACGTTGTAGTTTTAATGGACAGCATGACGCGTTTCGCCAGAGCCAACAACTTAGTTATTCCCCCTTCGGGAAGAACATTATCTGGCGGTCTTGATCCGGAGGCTTTATATCTTCCCAAAAAGTTTTTCGGCGCGGCAAGAAACATATCGGGCGGCGGAAGTCTTACGATACTGGCTACAGCGCTGGTTGATACGGGCAGCAGGATGGATGACATTATTTTTGAAGAATTTAAAGGCACGGGCAATATGGAAATTCATTTGGAGCGCGATCTTGCGGAAAAAAGAATTTTCCCGGCGATAGATATTTACCGTTCAGGTACAAGACGTGAGGATTTACTGCTTTCCGAGACTGAAATGTCTGCGGCTTATATTTTAAGAAAACTGTATGCTTCGGCTCCCAACAAGCTTGAGCTTACGGAAAAAATTATAAATATAATAGGAACAACAGATAATAACAAGGATTTTATTAATATGATTATGAAAAAATATGCAAATATGTAAAAAAATATTTGCTAAATAAAAAATTGCTGATATAATTATATAGCTATATTAAGCGAATGTATCCGAAGGGAGTGAATATATATGAAACAAGGCATACATCCTTCTTACCAGACCGTAACAGTTAAATGCGCCTGCGGAAATACGTTTGAAACAGGTTCTACGAATAAAGACGGAATTAAAGTGGAAATTTGTTCTAAATGTCATCCGTTCTTTACAGGTAAGCAGAAGCTTATCGATACGGGCGGTAGAGTAGACAGATTTAAAAAGAGATATAAAATGGACTAAAATAAAGCGCTGTTCTCAGCGCCTTTATTTTTTTGTAATAATTCTTTGTTTATTTATATCCTCGTTTATGTAATTAAAGGATAATTTCTTTTTCTTGTTCGTAAAGTTTATATGAATATATACCGCTTTTTGTACTCGAGATATATGCTTACTTTTAAATTGATATATACTTCTCTTAAACAAAATATCTGATTAATTAATGCAAACCATGTAGGGAACGACAACCATGGCGTTCCGTCTATGTTCCATTACTCTACTAAATGTATCTGATAATTGCAAATTATTTTATGTATGTGATTAAAGGATATATTTTCTTATTATTCATAATAATTTATATATAAATATCTCTTGAAATTACTATAAATCCAACCTATCCAAACCCTCCCTAAACTCCTTCATGCACCGTAGGGGCGAACTGTGTTCGACCGCTCTCCATTGCCCTGCGCATGCCATACATTATATCTTTTTTATGATTGACCTATCTACACCCTAAAAAATTATCGTCTCAAACATCTGCTTGCGCTCCCCAAAAATGTAGTGAACGACAACCTTGGCGTTCCGACGTATTTACTGCAAATATATATGACCTATCCAAACCCTCTTAAACTCCATCATGCAAACGTAGGGGCGAACTGTGTTCGCCCGCTCTTCATTGCCTAGCCCGAAAATTGCAGGGAACAACCGCCGTGTCGTTCCGTCGTATTTACTGCAAATATATCTGACCTATCCAAACCCTCTCTAGCTCTTTCATGCAACGTAGGGGCGAACTGTGTTCGCCAGCCCTTCAATGCACCGCCCGAGAATTGTAGGGACCGACCCTCGTGTCGTTCCGTTTATATTATCATAATTATTATCACATTATTGAATTTTAACAATTAATAAAATATAATAACTATTATAATAAACGTTATTATAATTCGTTTAGTGCAATATGTAGAGGTATATATGGAAAAGCGAAATATTATTATTTTGTTAATGATACCATGTGTTTTTATTTTATTTTGGTTGGGAGATATTGCAAAATGTGAAATTCTTACGAATTTGCACAGTAATGAATTTAAAATTCATTCAGAGTTTGTCATGGATTCCGACATGATAAAAGTATTAAATTATTCCAAAACTACTGCTAAAGTTTATTATTTCACTCCTAAAGAAGGCGGTATCGTATTTAAATATACAAAAATAAATAATCTATGGGACGAAGGTGAAGAGATAGCATGCTGGTCTTCAAGTGGAACAGCTGACGATGTCATATGGCCGTATGCTTACCATTCCGTTGAAGGAAAAGGTTTAATCATTTTTATTAGCTTCCTTCTATTGATTTTTATAATTATTTTACTTTGCCTTTTACTTAAACACAGGCAAACCTGATTTACACTATACGCATTATACATATTGTACTTATATCTCAATCGATTTTACATGCGGTATATCGCACAGAATGTCAACAAGAGCAGTGGGCTCAAAGTCTAAAGGCAGTTTTATATTTAATTCCATATTAACAAGCCCAGTCTCTGTTTTGTTTAATTTGGCGTCTATAACCTCAATATTATTGTCTGTTAATGTTTTATAAACATAAAATATTGCTTCCTTATTGTTTGCCGTATGAATTGCTATTTGCTTTGTTATCGGTATTTTCAGCCATTTAAAATTTCTGTGTAGCACCATTTGTATAACAAACACTAAAATTGTACCTGCAATACCTATGAAATACATGTCAGCCCCTATTGCCATCCCAATCCCCGCCGTCGCCCATATTCCCGCAGCTGTTGTAAGGCCGCTTACTGCTTGTTTTCTTACAAATATCATTCCCGCCCCTAAAAAACCTACTCCTGTCACAATCTGCGCCGCAATTCTTGACGGGTCAAAGGTGTATCCGTACTGAGCTATAATGTCTGCAAACCCGTATATTGATATTATGGTTATAAGCGCTGAGCCGAGCGCCACAAGCATATGCGTTCTTATGCCCGCTTCTTTAAGCCTGTTTTTTCGCTCATATCCTATCACCGCTCCGCAGAATGCAGAGGTAACCAGTTTAAGCAAAAGCAAAAGCTGTATAGTTAAATATTCCGTCATATGTAATCCCCTCGCTTAAACCACTTATATGATAATACTTTATCGCTTGCTACATATAACGCTCGTTAAAATAATATTTAACAGCTTTTAATTCAGCAATTTTACTACTTGTCATTGCGCCTTATTTAATTCAAATGTATCTGACCTATCCAAACCCTCTCTAAACTCCTTCATGCACCGTAGGGGCGAACTGTGTTCGCCCACTCTCAAATACCCAGCCCGGACCATACTTTGTATCTTTTTTATGATTAACCTATCTGCACCCAAAAAATTGTATGCTTAAACATCTGCTTGCACTACCCCAAAAATGTAGGGAACGACAACCTTGGCGTTCCGCCTCTGTTCCATTGCCCTATACTAAATGTATCTGATAATTGGAAATTATTTTATATATGTAATTAACGGATGATTTCTCTTCCTTATTCAAATGCTTTAAATATAGATATTCCGCTGTCTCTTGTAATTTACTATATATCAAGCCTATCCAAACCTCTCTAAACTCCTTCATACACCGTAGGGGCGAACTTTGTTCGTCCGCTCTCCATTGCCCCTCTAGAACCGTACAATATCTTTTTTATGACTCACCTATTTGCACCCAAAAAATTTATGTTCAATCATCTGCTTGCACTACCCACAAAATGTAGGGAACGACCCCTGTGTCGTTCCGCCTAAAGTTACATTGCAATATACAAAATACCTATGATAACAGTAAAATCTTTTTTAAATTAATTGATATTGCTGGCAATAAAATAAAAAAACACTTCCTAAGAAGTGTTAATTAAAACTTATAAATTAATACTCAATCAACTTTATATCAGCATTATCCGTCAGCATGTCCAAAAGCGTGCTTACTTTAAATCCCGCAGGCATCTTTAAATACATTTCAATATCCATCATCCCGTTTTCAGCCTTATCCGCCTTTAAGTCTACTATTTCTATTTTGTACTGATCAAACTTTTTTCTTATATACGCTATGGCGCTTCCGTTGCAGTCAGCTTTAATTATCAATTGCTTTGTCATAGGCAGCCTGAGTATTTTAAAATTCCTGTGAAGCAGCACCTGAATTACAAAAACCAAAACAGTAGCGATAACTCCCGCAACATACAAGCCTGCTCCCACTGCCATTCCTATGCCCGCTGTCGTCCATATCCCCGCAGCGGTTGTTAGTCCGTTTATAGACTGCTTTTTCACAAAAATCATTCCTGCTCCCAAAAAGCCTATACCTGTTACTATCTGCGCCGCCATTCTGGACGGATCAAAATTATACCCGTTTGCCTTTATCAGGTCAACAAAACCGTACTGTGATATGAGCATAATCAAAGCAGCGCCTATAGCCACAAGCATATGCGTTCTTATACCCGCTTCCTTAAGCCTGTTTTTCCGCTCGTATCCAATAACCGCTCCGCAGAGTCCCGCTGCTGCCAATTTTACTAAAAATATTAACTGTACCGTCCAATATTCGTTCATATAAATTCTTGTCCTATCATAATTTCTGGTTTAAATTCTATCTGATATTTCGTTACTTATGTTATGCTGATATTCCATCTTTAATACTGTATTGCATTTATACAAGCAATTATTATTTAATACATCTTATTAATTATTAATAACGATTTTTAATGCCGTTCCTAAAGGCGGATAGCTCTCGGCTATAACGTCTGATATGGTAATAGTTAATTTGTCTTTAATATCATCAATAATAGCTTTCTTGCCGTCCTTAAATACAATAACGGTATCTTGAGTAATTCGAAGGTTAATTATATCAAACTTTTCATATGTCGGACAGGAAACCAAAATAGAATTATCCATTCTTTGTATTAACGTTGCATTGAATGTGTTTTTCGCGGTATTATCCTGTTTCGCGTCAATCAGCGTCTTAAGAAGCTGTTCGCCGGACTGATTGCATACATCCTTTCCATCCGCGTAAGACAGATAAAATACTTTATCTCCGTCAACCGCATACAAAAGCACATGCACACCGCTGCCGATATCTTTCGTGGGTCCTAAATATTCTATGATTTTATCATAAGTCATACCCGCTTTTATGCTTTTAATCTGCTCAGAGGTTATTTTCGCGGTATAATGCAAACTATAATATTCCACAATTGAGTCATATATTTCCCTGCCGTCTGCCGATGCGCTTTCAATGCCAATCTCCTGCGCCCTTTCGTTTAACACATCAACCGTTGTTTCATATTCAAACGAATCCGATTTAATATCTTTATAAACTTTTTTCGTATCGCTTCTGGAAAGTTCACTGTTGTCTATGCCTATTTTATTAAGAAAGCTTTCCGCTTTGTTGTAATTATAACCATCAACAGCCGCATATGCCGATAAAGGAATGATAAATAAAACTGCTATGGCTATAACAGTAACAGCCAATTTTTTCTTTGTCTTCATTTCACTCATCCTTTTATAAATATCTCAAATTTTTAACTTCTCTAATAA
>JAAZOI010000029.1 GCA_012797825.1 Eubacteriaceae bacterium
CTGCAGCTGTACATTACATAGGGCATTTATTTGGATATAACAATAAATTAATAGACGCCGATGCAATATTATACTTAAAAAATAATATTGTTTATTTCATTTTCGCTTTTTTATGTTCAGCTCCAACATTCTCGTATTTTGAAAAGAATTTATCAAACAGCAAAGTGTATCATTTTATTTACCCTATTATAATGGGAATGCTTTTTGTTGTTTCTATATCTTTTATTGTGAAATGAGCGCATAATCCTTTTATTTATTTTAATTTTTAGTGATATGATTTTAGTATATATTAAGGGATAATAAATGATTATGAGAAAAAGAATAACAGCAATCATATTTTTATTGGTTTTGATTATTGGAATTATGGGATACGCTTCTATTGATAATTTCATAAAACCGGTAGGCTGGCAGCTTATAAAGGGATATAGTAATAATGTAATGCCACAAGACGCGACGAGCTATGAAAAAGTTATCAATATTAGAAACAACATAGGCGGCTATTTTAATGAAGTCTATCCTAAGAATGAATATATTAACTTATACGGCGCGGTCAATAATGTAATTGGCAATAAGTTTGTTTTTGATGTAAATCCATTGAATAATGTAGTGAAACTAAATAACGATTATTTAACATTTGTATATCAAAAATCAAAAAATATATCGCAATATGAAAAAAACATGATTGAATTGAATACTTATTTGAAGCAAAAAGACATAGCGCTTCTTTATGTCCAGGCGCCGGATAAAATTGATAAATTTGATAATCAATTACCTACTGGCGTGGATGATTTTACAAATTCTGATGCGGATGAATTTCTGAAGGCAATCAGAAGCGCAGGTGTTGACACCATGGATTTTAGGGATATCATTCATGATAGCAACATAAATCATTATGAAATGTTTTTTAAAACTGACCATCATTGGAAACCGGAAGCAGGATTATGGGCAACCGGAAAATTGTGTGAAAAATTAGCTGCTGATTACAATTTTAAAATTGACACTCAACTTTATGACCCTAAAAATTACAATGTTGAAGTAAAGAAAAATTGGTTTTTAGGTTCACAAGGAAAACGTGTAGGCCTCTATTATGGCGGAGTAGACGATATTTCTGTTATCACACCAAAATTTGAAACAAACTTAGAATATAAAATTCCGTCCAATCAAATTGATAAAACTGGTACATTTGAAAATACATTAATCGATTATGAAAAAATAAATAAAAGAGATTACTTCAACTTAAGCCCGTATAGCAGTTACACAGGCGGTGATTTCCCGCTTTCTACCGTTAATAACAAACTTGTTTCAGGTAAAAAGATACTTTTGGTTCGAGATAGCTTTGCATGTGTAGTTGCTCCATTTCTTTCATTATCATGTTCACAACTTGACATAATCGATTTAAGACATTATACGGATAGCACATTAATTCAATATATTGATAAAACGAATCCTGATATAGTTATATTTTTTTATAATCCATCGGCGTATAAAACTGATGATGGCAAGCAATTCACTTTTAAATAGAATAATGAATAAAAGTAAAGTAAATGGTTAAGCAAAAAAAAGGCTGTAGCTTTACTTGCAGATATACTATGCATATTTGTTATTATTTAACATTTAATCATAATTACATTGTAATCAAATAAAAACCGCGCATCTGCGCGGTTATATATAATTGTTTCTATATGAGCTGCTGAGCGGACTTTAACCGCATAGCTCTTTGTAGTGTAGTAGATAAATAGCAGGCAAAATATTTCATCAATTTTTAATTTATTAAA
>JAAZOI010000345.1 GCA_012797825.1 Eubacteriaceae bacterium
AATTATCCGCTCCGAATATGAAAAGACATATAACTCCGCACAAAATACCAACCGCAGACGCGGTTATTTTTTTGCTTGCCATAACAAGCTCCGCCAAAATAACAGCGAACAAAGCCGTTAACGCAAAGTCTATACCTTTAGTATTAAACGGGATTATATCGCCTATTAGCGAGCCGATAACGCTTCCTATAACCCAATACATCTGATTTAAAAATGACATGAGAAAAAATGTTCTGTCATTATTATATACTTTTTCATTACTCTTCTGAGAACAAAGGATGGAATACGTTTCGTCAGTTAACGAAAAAATCATGTACCACTTTTTAACACCCATTTTATTAAAACGCTCAATAAACGATATGCCGTAAAACATGTGTCTGCTGCTTACGGCGATTGAAGTAACTATTACGGTTATAATGCTTACAGGATTTATAAAAAACGGAATTAAAATAAACTGGAGCGAGCCCGAATATACAACGCAGCTTATAAGCATCGCCCATAGAAAATTATAGCCGGCGTTGGAAAGTAAAAGCCCGAACGCTATGCCCACAAATATATAACCAAAAAATATCGGAATTGTTATTTTTAACGCCGTTTTTAAATCTTTTTTCATAAATTGCCTGCAGTAAATTGAATATAATTGTTAAGATATTTCTTCTTCCGCTTCGATTTGAATATTTTGGGAAAACTCCTCAAAATCGGGAAGCTGGGAAAGATCACAAACGCCCGCGAATAATAAAAACCTGTCGGTAGTCTCAAACATTATCGGCTTTCCGATAACGTCTTTTCTGCCCGCTTCCTTTATAAGTCCTCTGTCAAGCAGGTTTTTTACCGATGAGTCCGCGTTTACCCCTCTTATGGCTTCAATTTCGGGACGTGTAATAGGCTGGCGGTACGCGATTATGGAAAGTGTTTCAAGCGATGCCTGAGAAAGTTTTGACGATATGTATTCTTTAAATAAAGCCTGTACATATTCAAAGTACTCAGCTCTTGTGCTCATCTGGTATTTATCTTTAAGTTTTAATATGACCAGCCCGCTCATATTGTAATTATATTCGTCGGCAAGCTCTGATGCCGCATTATTTACCTGCTCAATATCGGTCTTTGTTACATCTGCGATAAGCGCGGCTTCAAGCGGTTCAGCATAAGCGAAAAGCATGGCTTCTATTGCTTTTTTTAAAATTTCTTTATCCAATTTGCTCTCCTGAATTAATTCCTATAATTATATCATCGAAATTTTTTTCCTGCTTTAAACTAATAAGGTTCTGTTTCATCAGCTCAAGCATTGCTAAGAAAAGAGTTATACCGTGAGTCATATTTTTTTGCTGCGAAAGCATTTTTAAAAAACTCAAACTCCCGTTATTTGCAAGCGCAGTTTTTATTTCAGAAATTTTTTCATATACAGTTACTTTTTCGGTTTGAAATTTCTCGTAATTATCAAGTCTGTCAGAAAGTATTTTACTTTCCGCAAGATAACGTTTCATTATGTTTGATAATATGTCTAAGTCAATATCAATGCTTTCGGGTTCTACGAAAATTGTTTTTACATACATCGGATCTTTTATAAATGTATGGAAATAACTCTCCTGCCCTTTTGCAAGGTAGGAGCTTATTTCTTTAAATATTTTATATTCGTACAGCCTTTTCGCCAGCTCTTCTCTCGGATCGGCTTCTTCTTCCTGTTCATCAGTCTCAGCAGGCAGCAGCATTTTTGATTTTATTTCAAGCAGCTGCGCCGCCATAATTAAAAATTCCGTAGCGACGTTTAAATCCATGCTTTGCCTTGCGTATATGTAATCCATATACTGCTTTGTTATTTCTACTATCGGAATATCGTAAATGTCGACTTCATTTTTTGTAATTAAGAATAAAAGCAAGTCAAGCGGTCCTTCAAAGTTTTTTGTGTTGATACTATATTTATCCATCAGTACCCTAAAATTTTAATTATAATATGCCAAATAAAGTTTATTAGTCCGCCTCCGAGAACGCTCATTATCTTTGATACCATTCCCGTAAGAATTAAAATAAGTAATGCGAAATACATGTATTTTTCATATTGATAAAATTTATATTCCCATTTTAGCGGAAACAATGACGCAAGCACTTTTGAGCCGTCAAGCGGCGGCAGCGGAATTAAATTAAACACGCATAAAAACGCGTTATATACAAATATATAATATACTATGTTAATAAATACAGAAAGTGTAACCGAGCTCGTATCGCCGTAAAATATATATAGAGCAGCGTAAGCAAAACCTGATATAATTGCCAAAAGCAAGTTCATCGCAGGTCCGGCAAGCGCGGTCAAAAGCATTCCCAATCTGCGGTTTTTAAATTTATTGGGGTTAATTCCTACAGGTTTAGCCCAGCCGAACCTTAACAGAATAAGGCAGATTGTTCCTATCAGATCAAGGTGAGCAAACGGGTTAACTGTAAGCCTGCCCATATTTTTAGCTGTATCGTCGCCCAGTTTATAACTTACATACGCATGCGCAAATTCATGGAATGATAAAGCTATAAGCAGCGCCGGTATGGAATACAAAATTTCCTGTATATTATTTGAACTGAACCAACTACTTAAATTCAAATGTTTTCTCCTTAAAGATAAAATTATTCAAGCCATGAAGGTATGCAGTCGCTTCTTGTCATATCTTCCCAATTTTCTCTTTTGACCATTATTTCGCTTTTATCGCCTTTAAGCAGCACTACCGCAGGACGAGGCAGACGGTTGTAATTGCTTGACATGGAGTAGTTATACGCTCCGGTGTTAAGCACGGCAAGTATGTCTCCCGGTTCGCATTTGGGAATTAATATATCGCTTATTAATGTGTCTGTTTCACAGCATTTGCCTGATATTGTAACGAGATCGTTTTTCTCGTCGTTAAATCTGTTCGCAACATATGCTCTGTGCACCGCGTGATAAAGCGCTGGGCGCGGATTTTCGTACATCCCCCCGTCTACGCTTACGTACTTGCGAAGATACGGTATTTCTTTTACCGTGCCTACTTTGTAAAGTGTTATACCGGCCGTTCCGACAATGTATCTGCCCGGTTCTACTATTATTTTCGGCACTTCAATCTCAAGCTCTCTGCATTTATCAGCTATCATCTTATGAAGAGAAGACACATATTCATCTACCGAAAATATTACCTCATCTGCAAGATAATTTATGCCAAACCCTCCGCCTAAATTAATTTCCTGAATTTTAATACCTAACTCTTCTATATTGTACATCAGCTCAAGCATATTGTTTGCTGCTATTATAAACGAATTTTTAGCGAATATCTGAGAGCCTATATGGCAATGCAGTCCTATTAGGTTTAAATGCTCGCTGTTATATACGCATCTTGCCGCTCTCATAGCAATTGAAATCGGTATTCCGAATTTTGAGTCTATTCTGCCTGTTTGCACATATTCGTGCGTATGCGCTTCTATGTTCGGCGTTACTCTTATATGCACGTTTTGTTTTTTGTTCATTTTCGCGCAAATATTCTCAAGAAGATCAATTTCATAAAGACTGTCTATTACTATGCGCCCGACATTATTTTCAAGCGCGAACATTATTTCTTCCTGACTTTTATTACTGCCGTGAAGCGTTATTCTATCTGCAGATATTCCCGCTTTAAGCGCGGTATACAACTCTCCCCCGCTTACAACATCTATTGATATGTTCTCGTCTTTTATAATTTTGCACATAGCAAGATTTAAAAAAGCTTTGCCGGCGTAATTTATATCAAATTTAAGCCCTTCTTTTTCAAAGGCCGATTTTATCGTATTGATGTTCTGCCTTATAATATCTTCGCTCATTACATACAGCGGAGTTGAGTATTTTTCTGCGAGCTCCACCGTATCGTGTCCTGAAAAAATAAAATGATTCTTATTCAATGCCTACCACCTGTTTATCTATAAATTAAGTTATTATTTTATCAAATAATTATATAATAATCAAATCATATTTCGACATATTCTAAGCAAAATAAAAGCGCATAATATACGCGCTTCTATTCTGCAATGTTTAATTACAATTTACGATTAAAATAATTCTGCGCCGGCTTTAATGCAGGCAATATTTGAATCTACAAATTTAGCTTTGTCGCCAGTAAATGTCTTTTTAACCAATTCATAAAGGCTTTCAAGTTTAACGCTTCCGGTTACTTTCGCGTAAGCGCCGAGTATTACCATGTTGCCGCCTTTATCATTGCCTATTTTTTCGGCTACTGCGTTTGCGTCAACATAATAAACGCTGATATCTGAACGTGTAGCTTTTTCTTTTATTACGGAGCTGTTAATAAAAAGTTTTCCGCCTTTTAAAACTGCCGGTTCAAATTTATGAAGCGACGGTAAGTTCATGGCGATAACGGAATCAGCTTCCAAAAGCTGTGCTGAGCCGATTTCGCTGTCTGATACAACTACGCTACAGTTAGCTGTGCCGCCTCTCATTTCAGGACCATAAGACGGAGCCCATGTTACTTCTTTGCCTTCTGCAAAACCTGCATACGCAATCATCTGGCCAATACGGAGAACACCCTGTCCGCCGAAACCTGCAACTATTACTTGTTCTAACATATCACATTACCCTCCTTCTTAATAATCCTTCATATTTCCTAACGGATAGTATGGAATCATATTGTCTTCCAACCATTTAAGCGCGTTAACAGGAGAATAACCCCAGTTTGTCGGGCATGTTGAAAGTACTTCTACAAAACCGAAACCTTTGCCTTCAAGCTGACATTCAAATGCTCTTCTTATAGCTTTCTTAGCTTTTCTTACATTAGCTGGATTGTTAACTGCAACACGTTCTACAAATTTAGCGCCGTCTATAGTAGCTATCATTTCAGCCATTCTTATCGGTTTTCCGCAATGTTCTTCGCTTCTTCCGTAAGGAGCTGTTGTAGCTTTCTGGCCTACAAGTGTTGTAGGAGCCATCTGGCCGCCTGTCATACCGTATATTGCATTGTTTACAAATACTGTGGAAATTTTTTCTGCTCTGTGAGCTGCATGTACTATTTCAGCAGTACCGATTGAAGCTAAGTCGCCGTCGCCCTGGTATGTGAAAACAAATTTGTCCGGATGTGTTCTTTTTACGCCTGTAGCAACAGCCGGAGCTCTTCCGTGTCCTGCAATATACATATCGCATGCAAAGAAGAAATCGCAAAGCGCTGAGCATCCAACAGGGCCTACGCCTATAGTTTTGTCATAAACTCCGAGTTCTACTAAGTTTTCAGCAACGAGCTTATGGATTATCCCATGGGTACAACCTGGGCAATATGTTAACGGCGCGTCCGTTAAAGCTATTGATTTTTTATATACAACTGCCATTATTTTGTACCTCCTAATATTTTTTTAGCATATTGGAATACTTGGTCCGGAATAATCGGGTTTCCGCCTGTTCTTCCGAAGAATTCTACAGGATATTTTCCGAGTACCGATAATTTAACGTCTTCTATCATTTGTCCGCAGCTTTGTTCTACTACGAGTATTGCTTTGCATTTAGGATTGATTTTGTCAAAAGCAACTTTGGGGAACGGATAAAGGCTGATAGGTCTTATTAAACCGATTTTCAAGCCTGCTTCTTTTGCTTTCTTCAGTACGTTCTTGCATGCTCTGCTCGG
>JAAZOI010000346.1 GCA_012797825.1 Eubacteriaceae bacterium
GAAACTCTATGGTCTTTGGGAATGACGGTTATTTATATAGCTTACGGAAAATTGGGGGCTGATTCGGTTGCCGCAGTGCAGATAAGTTACAGCATAAACGGAATATTTGAAGCTTTATTTTTTGGAGTAGGCAATGCTTGTTCGGTAATGCTAGGTAATGAAATAGGGCGCAGTAATTATGGGCTTGCAAAAAAATATTCAAAAAACTTTATTTTAATTATGATTCTAATGGGCGCGATCTTAGGGTTATTCCTGATAATGCTTCGCAGTCCGATCATTAGCATTTTTAATATAGAAGCTCAAACAATTAAACTGCTTAATTATAATTTAATAGTTTTAGGGCTGGCTATGCCGTTTTCCATGTGCAGCTATTTATTCGCGATAGGGATACTACGAAGCGGGGGGGACACAAAATTTTGCATGTATTTAGAAATGGCATCGATATGGCTTTATGTTGTGCCTGTTGCCTTTATTGCGTCATTAGCGTTTAATCTTCCGACATACTTAATAATAGCTCTTATAAATATTGAACATATTCTTAAACTTGCATTACTTATACCCAGATACAAGTCGGGAAAATGGATAAATAATCTTGTTAGAGATGATAACAGTAAATAAAATTTATAAATCAGGTATCTGCCAATCAATGGGTGAATATCCGCTTTTTAATAAAAATTCATTCGTTTTAGAAAAGGGCTTACTTTTAAAAAAACCCCTGTGAGCTGAAAGCGGGCTTGGATGAGGAGATTTTATTATTAAATGACGCGGGTTTGTTATAAGTTCAGATTTTGACTGCGCGAATGAACCCCATAAAATAAAAACAATATTGTTATCTGAATGGTTTAATAAATTTATTATATTATCGGTAAACTTTTCCCATCCTTTATCTTTGTGAGACGCTGCAAGATGCGCCCTGACAGTAAGAACTGCATTGAGAAGCAGAACGCCTTGTTTTGCCCAAGGGACTAGGCATCCGTTGTTGGGTATAAAACAGCCCACATCGTCTTTAAGTTCTTTGTATATGTTATATAATGATGGAGGTATATCAATGCCCGGTTTTACCGAGAAGCTAAGCCCATGTGCCTGACCTTCTTCGTGATAAGGGTCCTGTCCGATAATAACCACTTTGGTTTCTGCAAATGAAGTATAGTGAAGACAGTTAAAAATTTCATACATATCCGGAAATATTTTATAATTTTTATATTCTGCAATTAAAAACTTTTTTAAACTGGTATAATAGTCTTTGGCAAATTCATCCTGAAGATAATTTTGCCAATCATTATTAAAAATTGCGGCCATAATAACCTCGAAATAGAAAATATTATATTAAAATATACTATAATGAGTTAAAATTGTAAAGGTAGCCATAGTTTTATTATTGCTTGCAAGGAGAAAAACATGTTAAAAATAGGCGCTCATTTATCAATATCAGACGGCTTTTTAAAAGCGGCGAAAACGGCTCAATCAATCGGCGCAAATACTTTTCAATATTTTACAAGAAACCCGCGCGGCGGAGCTGCAAAAGAAATAGATAATAATGACATTTCCCAGGCAATTGAGTTTATGAATACAAATAATTTTACAACATTAGTAGCGCATGCTCCCTATACTTTGAATTTATGTTCAAACGATGAGAAGGTAAGGCAATTCGGTGAAATGATTTTTAATGATGATATGCAGCGCTTAAAACATTTTCCTGACAGTATGTATAATTTTCATCCGGGTAGCCGCAAAGACTTAACGCTTAATGAAGCTATA
>JAAZOI010000347.1 GCA_012797825.1 Eubacteriaceae bacterium
CGCACATTGTGATAACGAATATAATATACATACAATTCTGCTTGGGAAAAAAATAGCTATACTTGAGTCTTTGGATTTGTCAAATGTCGCTTCGGGAAAATATTTTTTAAGCGCCGCTCCTTTAAAAATAGAGGGCAGCGACGGCGCTTTTGTGAGAGCAGTACTCATTAAATTTTAAATATTGTATTTAACTTTCATATTTCCTCATATTAATATACTTGACATTTATAAACATATATATATAAAATGTGAATATACAGTAATTATAAAATGTATAAATATATATAAATAAAATACGGTAATTAAGTCTATGCTATTGCAATAAAAAGCAAAAAGCATTTAATATAAAGGAGAAAATTTATGGATAAAAACAAAAAGTATGTCATTGACAAAAAAGTTGAGCATACAATGCAAGGCCTTGAAAAAAATAATATATATGCCTGCTATGTTGAAACTAAAGAAGATGTTATACCAAAAGTTTTGGAGTTTTTAAAAGAAGGCGATAAAGTTTCCTGCGGAGGAAGCATGACGCTTTTTGAGACAGGAATAGTTGAATATCTGCGTAACGGAAAATACAATTATCTTGACAGATACGATCCCAATATCCCCGCGGATAAAATGGATGATTTGTTCACAGACGCTCTCTCATGCGATACATATTTTTCTTCTTCCAATGCTATTACAGAAAACGGAGAACTGCTTAATATAGACGGCAGAGGCAACAGAGTAGCAGCCCTTATATACGGTCCGAAAAGCGTAATAATAATAGCCGGTTACAATAAAATAGTGCCTGATATAAACGCCGCATATGATCGCGCTAAAAATATTGCCGCTCCGGCAAACGCAAAGAGGTTGGGTTACGCAATACCGTGCGGGACAACGGGCAAATGCATGAAATGCAGCGCGCCTGCGAAATTCTGTTCATTATTTACAGTAATAGGATATCAACTTCCAATAAGAAAAGACAGAATAAAAGTTATATTCGTAGGAGAAGAGCTGGGTTATTAAATCAACAATAAACTTATTATAAAAACGGGACTATTTTGAGTCCTGTTTTTTATTTAATAATTAAAAAATACATACTTTTTTATGTTCACGCTCCATTTTTAATATAAAATTATACAATTTGATAAAAAATATTTCGTTTTTTTACAAATTAATATATAATCAATAACGTGGTGTGTTGGTTTGTTTATGGAGATTTAAATGAAGCAGCTGTTTAAAAAACTTATTGAAGAAAACCCATTAGAGCCGACAGTTAAGATAGTTTATAAATGTTTATATCAGGAAATAATATCCCTGCATTTATTGCCGGGATCTAAAATTAATCTTTCCAAAATTTCTGAAGAATTAGACGTAAGCAGGACAACCGTCAGAGACGCCGCAATTTTCCTTTCAACAAATACAAAATTAGTTAAGATGCAATCTAATCAGGGTTTTTTTGTAAGCAATATTGATTTAGTAGAAATGGATAATATTTGCACATGCAGAACAATTATTGAGACGGGAGCAGCACGGATATTATGCGAGAAAATAACTTCTGAACAAATAAAATTTTTTTATGATTTAGCAAATAATATGAATATATGTGTTCATGAAAATAAATTAAAAGAATACGCCAACATAGATATTTTATTTCATAAGTCTATTATTGATTTTTGCGAAAATAAATTTGTATCCAAAATGTATTATAAAATATCAGATTTAATTAGCAGATATATTTTTTACACAGTTTATTTTAAAAATATAAATGACTTTGCTCCATTGTTGCGCCACCATAACATTATCGTGCATTCACTTGAAAATTCATTGATTAATGATGTGGATTTAGCTATAAGAAAACATTGCAGCGATTCACAAAAGTTTTTAGCACAAAGCGATTCGTTTTTATTGTATTCTGCAATTAATGGGAACTAGGATAATATTATAAGTTCTTTAATAAATATAAAACGATAGAATTAGAAATTTGGGGCATAGTTTTGAAAAAATTATTTATTCAACTAATTGAAAATAATCCAAGTGAAGCAACTGTTAAATTGGTATATAAATGCCTATATAATGAAATAATTATGCTAAATATGCCTCCGGGTTCTAAAATGAATTTATCAAAGATTTCAAATGAACTTAATGTAAGCGGCACAACGGTGAGAGACGCTGCTATGATGCTGCTTAAAGATGAACTTGTAATAATGCAGTCCAATCAAGGTTTTTTTGTAAGCAATTTAAATATAAAAGAATTGCGAGATATTATCTGTGCCAGAAAAATAATTGAGCCGGATGCCGCAAAACTACTATGTGAAAAAATAACTAATGAACAAATTGAAATTTTTCATAATTTATTAACATTAATGGATAATGCCGTTAATAAAGGTGATTATTCAGAATATAAAAAACTTGATGAAGCTTTTCACAGAACTATTATTAATTTCTGCGGCAATGAATCTATTATATTAATGTATAACAGCATAGTTGACACTATGAAGAGATATGCTTTATTTGCAGCAGCTAAAGCATATAAAAAAGATGCTGCATATATCAATACATCATTTAGACAGCATTATAATATTGTTAAATCTCTGGAAAATTCCTTGATTGATAATATTGGGATTTTAATAAAAAATCATATTGATAATGATGAAAGAGCTATTAATTTACATATATAGAAAAAGAATGTAATTTTAATAATAAAAAAATAAAGGGCAAAAAATGCCCTTTATTTTTAATGCTTTGATATTAAGAGGCTTTTTCTGCCAATTCTTCATCTTTTTTATAAAGATTATTAACGGGAGCCGGTTTTTTGTCAAATACTGCGCAAAGTATGAATGTTACTATGCTTACAATAAATACCGTATAAATAGGCTGATGCGCAATCGCAAGCGATTTTACAAAAAATTGCGATAATATAAAGAATATGCCGCCTACAATGAATGTCATCCATGCTGATGATTTTTTAACCGTTTTCGGGAAAACAAACATTGCGGTCATAAGTATCGCATAAGGAGCAAACATTGTAAGAGCAGCCATAAGCGCACTCAAAACACTAGTTACCTTTGTCGCAAGAATATATGCAGCAATTGCGCACAAAACTATCAGCCATCTTGAAAGCACAAGCTGTTTTTTATCGCTCATATTTTTTGCAAAATATTTAACCACAATATCTTTTGTGCCCATAGTTCCAAGCGAAACCATAAGCCCTGTTGCTGTCGAAACGTCCGCTGCCCACAGGCCCGAAAGCAAAAATCCAGCAATAACAGGCGGTATTGCCGCAGTAACAACAGAAGGAAGCGCAAGCGCCGAATTTGCAAGTCCGGGGAATTTAGCAGCAGCAATTATACCGAACATTGCCGAAATGAATCCCGCGGGTATCATCATAATAGCTGCCAGAATAACTCCGGAGCGGGCTTCTTTAGGATTTTTTGCAGCTATTGTTGTCTGTATTATAGTAGCGTTAGGAGATGCCTGCAAAATCATTGTAACAAACCATGCAAGCACAACAGCGTATCCCATCCCTGAAAATAAATTATACCAGTGCGAACCGTCGCCGCTTATACCTGCCGGGAGAGCCGCGTTAATGGACGCAAGTCCGCCGAAGCCTTTTATTGCGGCTATTACGCCTAAGATAATGCCTACATATATTACTATCATATTAATAATATTTGATAAGCTCGCCGCCCATAATCCTCCTACAACCGCAATCAGTAAAAACATAGCCGCAGATACAATAAGCGCTATAGGCATTGTAAAATACTGAGGCAGAAGCGCTGTTAAAACCGCACCGCCTGCTACTATTTGCAAAGCTACAATTACCAGCAGAATACAAAATTGAATTATAACGGATAACGTTCTGAACCCTTCACCAAATACTCTGCCCCACATTTCATTAACAGTTTTAAATGTCGAATTTCTGATTTTTTGAGCTAAAAATATTCCTGAGAACAAAGCTCCAGCTGCCCATGCAGCATCATACCATCCGGCAGACATGCCGCCGGTATATGCTTTTTGCGCAACGCCTATGGTAGAAGCTCCGCCAACTGCAAGACCCGCAATCATAACAGCAATAAGCCATTTATTAAGCATTTGATCTGCGAATAAAAAGCTGTTTGAGCCGCCTTCTTTTTGTCTTTTTGTCGACCACCACGAGACGAACAATAAAGAGAACATGTAAATTATGACGATGATTAGTGCGATAGTCATTTAAATACCTCCATTTTTTATAATATTAAACCTTTCGGTTTTAAGCTAAATCAACCGCTTCTTTAAATAAATCTTTTAATTCGGCGTTTTGAGGAAGTTTGTTATATTTAATCATTAAATTGAGTAACTCCTGCGCAACGTTTATATTTAAATCAATTCCGTCTGTTAAGCGTTTTTGCGTATTGTTGTATTCAATTTCGCCAGGCAGATATATTTCATTTACTCCATATTTACGCGGCGTGTTTTTTATCATGTAATAATAGTCGTCCAGATCCGATTTCAGCTCATCAAGCGGCCTTATTATCTCGGGATCGATTGCCAGCATAAAATAACCAAGCCCCGCGCCGCCCCCTATTAAATTAGGTCCTGTTTTAGCACCCGATAAAATTGATGACAGCAGCTCAATCATAACTATTATGCAGTATCCTTTAGGTCCTGCCATAGGAAGGAGCGAACCTAAAATTTTACCCGTATCTTTGTCTTCAAATGTTGTGGGATCGTCAGTGTCATTTCCGTTTTCATCTAAAATCCATCCAAACGGCACTTTTTCGCCTTTGCGTACAGCCATCTGAATTTTGCCGCCTGCAACCATTGTTGATGCCATATCCATCATCATGGAAGGTGTTTTATGACCGGCAGGAAATGCAATGCTGTTAGGGCTGTTGCCTATCATTTTCTCTTTACCGCCTGTCGGTGCGGCAAGCATAAGCGAAGGCGCGCACGCAAAACCGATTAGACCTTGCTCTGCCGCCTTAAGCGCGTAATAACCCGCTACACCGAAGTGGTGGCCGTTTTTGCCTGTTGCAATACCTATTCCGTTTTTCTTAGCCATTTCGATAGCTTTATCCATAAGAATATCTGCTGTCGCTATTCCTATGCCATAGTCACAGTCATAATATGCCGAAACAGGTGTTTCTTTAATAATTTTAATTTCGGGGTTAGTTTTTATTTCCCCGGATTTAATGCATCTGTCGTAATATGTAAGCCTTGCGACACCGTGAGAATCCACTCCGCGCGCATCGGCCGCGTTTAGCGTTTTTGCTCCTCTTGCCGCAAGCTCTTTAGAAATACCGAAAGATGTTAAAATATCATACGCAATAACATAAAGTTCTTCTACGCTGACATGAACAGAATTTGCCATTTTTACACTCCTTTTCTGCAAACAAATTTGTAAAACCGAAATCATTATATAAGCCGTTTTACCTGCTTTTCAAGGGCAATTTAGGCTAGTAAAATAGCCCTAAGCCGCCATTGTGATGTTTTTTCCCGCACTTTTTTAAACGTATTCAAAAACCGGCCTAAAAAAGCAACGCTTTTTAAAAATATAGCCGTAAGTTTATGTAAAAAAAATCGGCTATTTTATTGTTAAAATTGATATAATAAAGAAGGAAAAAGTGAATTCGGAGTGTTTAAAATGATACAGAGCTTTAGAGAGTTAATGGATAAAAATCCTACAGAATCATCATTAAAACTTGTCTATAAATATTTATACAGGGAAATTATATCGCTTTCAATACCTCCCGGAACTAAAATTAACCACACAAAAATTGCAAATGATTTGGAAGTAAGCAGATCAACGGTGCGCGACGCGGTATTAATGCTTGTAAAAGCAAATCTTGTAGAGCAGCTGCCGAATCAGGGCTTTTGCATAAGCCACCTAAACAAAAAAGAAATGAGCGATTTATATACTACAAGAAAGATTATCGAATCGGGGGCGGCAAAAATATTATGTGAAACTATAACAAAATCGCAAATAGAATATTTCAACAACATACTATGCGATATGGAAAAAGCAATTGAAGAAAATGATTTCGAAACTTTTGCCCAGCTTGACTGCGCTTTTCATAGATCGATAGTCGAATTCTGCGGCATACAATATATAATTTCAATGTATGACAGCATAGCCGATTTAATTATAAGATACATCGCCTTTACAGCTTACACGCCTAAAAACACTAAACCTTTAACCCCCATAATGCTTCGTCATCATAAAATGATAATAACATCTTTTGAATACGGCATGACGGAAAACGTCGTTAACCTTATAGATAAACATTTTAACGACGCCGAAAAAGCGCTGCTTCACCCCGAATATCATTTATCGTTCAGTTAACGGCATGAATAAAAAAAACCGCGCTGTGCGCGGTGATGTTTATTATATATAGTTTTCTGCTTTTACTTCAAAATATCCTTTAGGATGCTTGCATACGGGGCATTCTTCTAAAGCGCTCGGGCCCTTATATTCATGACCGCAGTTACTGCATTTCCATATCTTTTCATCTTTTTTGTTAAACACAGCATCATTCTTTAAATTTTCATAAAGTTTTAGATACATTGCTTCGTGTTCTTTTTCTATTTTCGCTACTCCTTCGAACAGCTTTGCTATATCGTCAAAGCCTTCTTCTTTCGCTTCTTTTGCGAATTTAGCGTACATGTCTGTCCATTCATAATTTTCGCCGGCAGCAGCATCTTTAAGATTATCAAGCGTTGGCCCTACTCCGTCATGCAGCAGTTTAAACCATATTTTCGCGTGTTCTTTTTCATTATTCGCAGTTTCTTCAAATATATTGGCTATCTGAATATAGCCTTCTTTTCTTGCCTGAGATGAAAAATATGTGTATTTGTTTCTTGCCTGACTTTCTCCCGCAAAAGCTTCAAGTAAATTCTTTTCAGTTTTTGTTCCTTTTAATTTGCTCATATTTTATCTCCTTTCAAAAAGCAATTTGAGTATGCTGATATTATATTTGATTTTTAATTATTTTGAAAGCAAATTATACCAATTCTCCTCTGGATTTAAACTTTAAAAGTATAGGCACTCCTTCAAATTCAAACGCCTCGCGCAATCTGTTCTGCAAATATTTTCTGTAAGATGTCTGTATAAGCGTTACATCGTTTACGAAAAATGTAAAACTCGGAGGATGCGTTCCGGTTTGAGTCGCATAATAAATTTTTAATCTTTTTCCGTTTTTAGAAGGCGGCTGGTGAGTAAGCAGCGCGTCATTTACCATGTTGTTTAATGATCCCGTAGAAATTTTTTTATCATATTCTATTAATATTTTTTGTATCTGCGGCATTAATTTATCGGTTCTGCTTTTATTCAAAGCGCTTATAAATAAAACCGGGGCATAATCGATAAAATGAAATCTTCTTTTTATTTCATCGGTTAGTTTTTTCATGGTATTGGTTTCTTTTTCAATTGCATCCCATTTATTTACGACAATAATAACAGCTTTTGCCCTGTCTTCAATCAGTCCCGCGATTTTAAGGTCCTGATCGCCTATTTCCTGCGTCGCATCAAGCATAAGCAGGCATAAATCACTCTCTTCAATTGCTTTTATACTGCGTATTGTGCTGTATCTTTCAATATTTTCGTATATTTTATTTTTTCTTCTGAGCCCCGCGGTATCAATAATCGTATATTTTTCATCTTCGTAATCAAAGTCCGTGTCAATAGCGTCTCTTGTTGTTCCGGGTATATCTGACACGATAACTCTCTCTTCACCCAAAAGACAGTTTATTAAAGTGCTTTTGCCTACATTCGGTCTTCCCGCCACAGCTATTCTGCATCTTTTTTCTTTTTCTTCCGATAGGTCTGTATTTTTAAATTTAGTAATAACTTCATCAAGCAAATCGCCTATACCAAGGCTGTGTTCTGCCGATATCGCGAAAGGCTCGCCTAAATTAAGATTGTAAAATTCATATATCAAACTTTGTTTTTCATAGCCGTCAACTTTGTTTACTGCAAGTATGTACGGCGTAGACGTTTTTCTTATCATTGCGGCTATTTCATAATCGTTTGCCGTAACTCCCGATTTTGCATCCGCAATAAAAATAATCACGTCTGCTGTATCAATAGCAAGCTGAGCCTGACGTCTCATTAAAACAAGCATCTCATCATCCGTATAAGGCTCAATTCCGCCTGTATCAATTACCGAAAATTCTTTACCCGCCCACTCGGCTTGTCCGTAAATTCTGTCCCTTGTAACTCCGGGAGAATTTTCAACAATTGATACTCTTTTCTGAACTATTTTATTAAATAACGTGGATTTGCCCACATTAGGCCTTCCCACTATTGCAACTATCGGTTGTGACATTTTGACTCCTTTAATTTAAATTAAGTATTATTTTTAAAAATTCAGCACCGTCCTGAGGCACTGCTTGTATTTTAACATTAAGCGCTTTTTCAATATCGCTAAGGGAAATATCATCAAGCAGTAAATCCGTTCCGCTTTTTAAAAGAGTAATTGGAAGCAATAATCTCTGCCCGAGAGCTTTATTTTTCAGCGCATTTATTATATCAGTACCCGTTAAAAGTCCCGACGCGGTTATGCTTTCGCCGAAAAACTTATTTTTAATTTCATACACATCAATTTTTATATTATATTTTTTTTCTGCCAATACAGTTAATTTTTTTATATACGGTGCTATACTTACGCCGCAAGCGATTGATATATGCAAATTTTGGATATCGGATGATTTTATATTATTAAGTTCTTCCGTGAATTCTTTTTCAAACGCGGCAATAAAGCCTACTCCGTTCTGGAACTGCAAAAAATCTTCGTAAAAGTCATAATCGGGTATATTTCTTTTAGCCTTTATATATATCTCATCGGAACAGTAAACCCAATGCGTATCGTATTTTTTGCACATTATATCCTGAAAAAAAGACGCGATATTTATAATATCATTAGCTTGCGTAAAGTCCACGCATTTAAGCGGATATAAATTATCACGATATTTTGTAAGACCTACATCCACAATGCTGACACTTTGCATAAAAGGGTAAAATTGCATTAAGTCTTTAAGCGTATTTTTAAGCTCTTCTCCGTCATTGATGCCGGGGCACAAAACAATCTGTGCATGCATACCAATTTCATTTTCATAAAGGTATTTGATTTTATCGAGTATATCTCCGGCTGTCTTATTGTTAAGCATTTCTGCCCGCAAAGCGGGATTAGTTGTATGCACGGATATATTTACAGGGCTTAAACGCAGTTTTGCAATTCTATGTAAATCTTTCATATCCGCATTTGTAAGCGTTACGTAATTGCCGTGAAGGAAGCATAATCTGTAATCATCGTCCTTAAAATACAGCGAAGAACGCATTTGCGGCGGCAACTGATCGATAAAGCAAAAAACGCATTTATTTCTGCAGCTCCTCATTTCGTTTATTGTAGGATTTTCAAATTCAATACCTAAAGGATAATTATAATTGTTTTTTATTTTTATCTCTTTTTCATATCCGTCCGAAGTCATTATTCTAATTAATAATTTATCATCGGATGTTAAGTAAAGATAATCAAGTATATCTTGGATTTTATTGTTATTTATACTTATAAGAAAGTCTCCCTTTTTAATGCCGCTTTTATATGCGGGAGAATTTTTTACAACATCATGTATTTTATGCATTTTATCCTCATAATTTTTAGTGTCTTACTATTATAACACATCCGTTCTCTAAATCGTGCACCATACCTTCTGTAACTTTTGAAATTAATAATGATACATTATCTCTTTCTTCTATATTATCGCATAAAAATGCCGCAACCCCGCTGTGCAGCACTTTATTTTTATCTGTTGTAACAATAGCTACAATTTCATCTTTGCTCATATTCATACCTTTTTATCTTTTTTTAAATTTTTATAAAATAAACTGGGTTTTCTTTTGGCGCTTTCCAATATGGGAGTATGCGCAACTGAGTTTATTATAATATCCTTATCGTTTTCCATACATAAAAGCAATATGGCTATTTTGCCTGTTTGGGGGTTTCTTCTTGCAAGCGGCGTAAAATCGGGTTCATCGACATCTTTTTTTATGCCCAGCTGTATTGAGCAATTGCTCAAAATAGCTTGTCTCTGCCCTAAGTTCGAAAGTGTAACCTCGGCGTCTTTGTCTTTTGGAGTAAGCACTATCCCGACTGCATTTTCAAGCACTATTTGCTGTGATTTTTTATTTCCGATATTAACAAGCACGACATCGTCAACTATTATAAGCGGGCCGTTGTTTTTTACTTCTTTTATTTCTATTTTTGCTATTTGTTCTATCCTGCCGCTGCGCATATAATAATACAGAAAACATATAAAAGCACAAATTAAAACAACTGACACTAACATTGATAACCGTTCATTTAAATATAATTTTGATAAATAATACAAAACACTGTATCCGAATGATGAAGCCATTGCTACATAATTTCTAGACTCAAACTTTTTGGCTGTATCTTCTATATATGCCTGACCGCGCTCTACAAGCTCTGTTTCTTCAAGGCTTTGCAGACTTTCACGCTCAACACTTCTTATCTCACGGAATTGCGTAGCGGCAAGCGTTAAAAACGTTACGGCCGTATACTGTTTTTCCAAAAACGCAGGTACGGCAACTGCCCCCAGAACGGATGCTATAGCTGCCATTACAATATGCGACAAAATTGAATGAGGGGATGACGGATACTGCCTGTAGTCCGAGCGCAGCATTATAAGACGCGCAAGAAGCCCTACGACGGAAGCTATTATACTTACAACAACAAATTCATGCATAAATTGACCTTCAATCAGTTTATTTATAATAAGCTTTAACGAAACATATATTTTTTATGCCTGAAAATTAAAAAGAGCCTGCGGCTCTTTTTAATAATATGAGGTATTTATGCAATAAATAGAAAATTTTACATGTTTTTATTTTTATTTTATTATATATTTTAATATTAAGTGCTTCAACATATGTGCTTTTTTATATACAGAACAGTTTTTCTTTTTATTATATATACAATTATTTATTTTTTTAAATATAATGTATGAGTTTAAAATTATATTATGATATAATAATTTTAATAAATTACATAAGAGAGAGAAAATGAATAAAGAACAACTCAACAAATATCTTCAAGCCAATCCGTTTGAGCAACTTAATAAGATAGTATTTTCACTGCTGTTCGATGATATTACAACATTAAAAATAGCGCCGGGCGCAAAGCTTAACGTCGCTCAGATTGCCACGGAGCTTAACATAAGCAGAACGCCTGTTACGGAAGCGTTAAAAATGCTCTACAATATCGGCTTTGTCGAGACGCTGCCAAATAAAAGCGGGTTCTACGTATCTTCGCTTAAAAGAGAAGAAATTGTGAAGCTGTATACGGCCAGAGAAATGATTGAGTCAAAAGCAGCTTATCTTTGCGCTACAATGCATCCCTGCCCGAATATAGAAGAGCTTGAAAAATTAGCATATGAATATAAAGAAGGCTTTATATTAAGAGATTATGAAACAATAAAAAACGCGGATATTCCTTTCCATCAATTAATTATAGATTCATGCTGCAACAGCCATGTTATACAATGTTATGAACTTTTAAAAAGGCAGATTCAGCGTTATCAATGGTACAGTGTTAATATTTCACGAAACGACCCCGAAAATCCTATAAGCGAAGAGCTTATACCACAGCATATAGCAATTGTAAATGCTATAAAATTGTATATGCCCGATTTAGCCGCTGAGGCCATGAGCAAGCACATCGTATCATGCCTAAAACACGCTGCGTTTAGATAATAAAAAACAACCTGACGGTTGTTCTTTTTTTATGAATTTTTTATTATTTTTGTTATCTGCATAGAATACTTTTTTTTAAACTTTCCTCTTTTATCAAACATTCTTATAATAAGGTAAGTTATTGCGATAAAAATAAGTCCTACAATAAATGATAATATAGGATTGGCAGGGCTTATTAAATAAAATCCTAAAACGCAGCCTATTATAAACATTATGATAGGTATAATATATGCAATAAGAGAAGCGCTCATTAAAACGTCAAAGTCCATTGCAATCTCAACTTCGTCCCCCTCTTTTGCCCCTATATTGTTAACAGCTTCCGCTGTTAACATTTTGGACTCGGCGTCATATTTGCATACGCCGCATTTTTTGCATGCAGAATGCTTTTGTATTGATATTTTTGCTTTATTTTCAAAAACTTCTTTAACGATACCAGTCTCAATCATCGTCTTTTTGTTCCTTTATAATTTGTATTTTTAACTCATCCAGTTGCTCATCTTCCGCAAATGAAGGAGCTCCTGTCATTAAGCATCCATGATTCTGCGTTTTTGGAAATGCTATTACGTCCCTTATGTTGTCTGTATCTGTAAGCTGCATTACAAGCCTGTCAAGGCCGTACGCCATACCGCCGTGAGGAGGCGTGCCGTATTTAAACGCTTCAAGCAAAAATCCGAATTTATCCCACGCTTTTTCTTTTGAAAATCCCATCTGCTCAAACACTTTTTCCTGAACAGACTGCTGATGAATTCTTATGCTTCCTCCTCCTAATTCTACACCGTTTAATACAATATCATACGCCTTTGCGCGTATTTTATCTATTTTGTCGGTTCCGAATAACGCTATATCCTCATCAAACGGAGCGGTGAACGGATGATGCACAGCTGTAAATCTCTTTGCCTCTTCATCATATTCAAACATCGGAAAATCCGTAATCCACACAAACTCAAACCCATGCTTTTCTATTTCCATTAATTCAGCCATATGCAGGCGCAATTGCCCCAAAGCAGTAGCCGCTATGCTTTCTTTATCGGCAACAAATAAAAGCAAATCCCCGTCACTTGCGTTCATTGCTTTTATTATTCCATCTATCTCAGAATCAGTAAAAAACTTCGTTATTGGCGACTGAATTTCGCCTTCCGTCAAACGAATCCACGCGAGCCCTTTAGCGCCGTACGTTCTAACCACATCCAAAAGTCGGTCAATATCCCTGCGGTTTAATTTTTCACAGCCTTTTACTACATTTATGCCCCGCACGCATCCGCCTTTTGAAACAACAGATGAAAATACCGAAAAACCGCAGTCTTTAGCGATTTCCGTTATATCGGATATTTTCATATCAAACCTTAGATCCGGTTTGTCTGAACCGTAAAGTTTCATTGCCGTATCATATGTCATTCTTTTTATAGGTAAACTTACATCAATGTCCAACACTTCTTTAAATACTTTTTTAATAAAAAGCTCGTTTACGCCGATAACATCGTCTTCTGTGACAAAACTCATTTCAAAATCAATCTGAGTAAATTCGGGCTGTCTGTCCTGTCTTAAGTCCTCATCGCGGAAACATTTAGCTATCTGAATATATTTATCAAAACCGCTCACCATCAGCAGCTGCTTAAAAAGCTGCGGAGACTGCGGAAGCGAGAAAAACTTATTAGGCTGAACACGGCTCGGCACCAAAAAATCTCTTGCGCCTTCGGGAGTGGGTTTGTTTAAAAACGGCGTTTCAATTTCGATAAACCCGTTATCATAAAAAAAGTCTCTTGCTAACTTGCAAACTTTATTTCTCTGAATAATTCTTTGCTGCATGCTTGGTTTTCTTAAATCCAGATATCTGTATTTAAGGCGCTTATTTTCGTTAGTTTTATCATAATCGTCTATATAAAAAGGAGGGTTTTCGGATTTATTTATAATATTTATCTCCTGTGCGTAAACCTCTATTGTGCCTGTTTTCAGCTTGGGATTAAAATTTTCCTCATCTCTTTTTATAATTTGTCCGCTTACCTGTATTAAGTATTCATTCTTAACATTATCGGAAAGTTCAAGCAATTCCTGATTCTTCTCACCGTTTATAACGACCTGCATAATGCCGCTTATATCGCGCAGCTCAATAAATACTAATTGGCCAAGGCTTCTTTTTTTATTCACCCATCCGGACAGCTTTACCTGCTGACCTAAATTTGCCTCACTCGGCTCTGCGCACATGTGTGTTCTGTAAATGTTACTCATTCTCTTTTGCTCCCGTATAATTAATAAAAAATTCTTCGAAATTATTTATGTCTATTTTTTCCTGATTGCCGGTCTTCATATTTTTTAGTTCCGCATAACCTGAATTAATTTCTTCCTGCCCTAAAATGAGCACATAGTTAGTATTAAGCTTGTCCGCATATTTCATCTGAGCTTTTAAGCTTCTGTCCATGTAGTCTTTTTCGGCTTTTATTTTATTGTCGCGCAATTTTTTTATAATAGCGCTTGCTTTCAAATCAGCTTCCATGCCTATAGATGCTATATAAATATCAATTCCTTTATCATCGTCTGTAAGGCTGTCCTGCGCAAGCAGCAAAAGTCTTTCCAGTCCAAGCCCGAATCCTATACCTGCGGTTTTAGGACCGCCGATTATTTCACTCAGGCCGTCATAGCGTCCTCCGCCGCAGATTGTACTCTGAGCGCCAACGCTGTCTGATACAAACTCAAATGCGGTTTTTTCATAATAATCAAGTCCTCTTACAATTTTAGGATTGATTTCATACTCAATTCCCATGCTTTGCAAATACATCTGAACCTGAGCAAAATGTTCTTTGCAGTCATCGCATAAGTAATCAATCATATAAGGCACTCCCGCAAGCGAAGAGATGCATTCTTCGTTTTTACAGTCAAGAATACGCATCGGGTTTTTCTCATATCTGTTTTTGCAGTCAAAACATAAGCTGTCCAATCGTGATGATATAAATTCCTTTAATTTTTCATAATATTTTTTCCTGCACACACCGCAGCC
>JAAZOI010000030.1 GCA_012797825.1 Eubacteriaceae bacterium
CCAAAGGCTTCGCACAGGCAGCGGACAAGCCTATTGTGTGCGTATCCTCCATAGAGGCTCTTGCTTACAACGCTTTTTATTACGACGGCCTTATTTGCCCGATGCTCGACGCGCAGAGAGACCAGCTGTATGCAGGCGCGTATATATCCGACGGGAAAGTTTTAAGCGAACATAAGCCCGAAAATGTTTATGAATTTTCACAGATGTTAAGTATTATAAACGAAAGCGGCAAAAACGCTCTGCTGCTCGGGGACGGCGCGAAGAAATTTTACGCAAGATGTTCGGATAAATTTAAAAATAACGTCATCATTGGGCAGGAGAACATTTTAATGCCCAGAGCATCTAACGTCGCGCGCATTGCGCTTGATAAAATAAGTCAAGGTAAAATTAATGATTGTTTTACGGCTATGCCGAATTATATAAGAGCCGCCCAGGCGGAAGAAAATATAGTAAAAAGGCAGAAATAAAATGGACACGATATTTCGCAGAATGAGGCATAAAGACATTGACGATATATGCGCGCTTGAGCACGAATCATTTACTATTCCATGGGAGAGAGGCGCGTTTGAAGACGAAATGCAAAACGACCTTGCGCACTATACGGTATGTGAGCTTAACGGCAAAATAATAGCGTATGGCGGAATGTGGCTTGTGCTTGACGAGGCGCACGTAACGAATATAGCGGTTAAAAAAGAGTATCAGCATATGGGAATAGGCGGAAAACTTATGGAAAAGATGTTTGCCTCGGCTAAAGCGAGGGGCGCGAAATATATGTATTTGGAAGTGCGGAAAAGCAATAACACGGCATATGAGCTGTACAAGAAAAAAGGTTTTATGGTACATGGGGTAAGAAAAGAATATTATCCCGACAATTTAGAAGACGCCATAGTAATGTTAAAAATAATAATGTAAGGAAAAGTTATGAAAAAGAAAACGACAGTTATCGCTATTTTAATTGTTTTGCTATTAGCATCTGTGCCCGTATATGCGGCCGGCGCAAGCTCGCAGGCAACGAATGTTGCAATAGAGGCGGGGCAGACAAATAATTCAGACATTATCGGAGTTTTAAACTATCTTGACATAAAAGGAACACAGCAAGGAAATGTGTTTGCTTTTACTTCAAAAAGCGCGTCTGTTACGGGAATTGTGGACGGGCTTTTCGCGAACGCGTCCAACGCCTCAACGCTTGCGGGAGAGTTTACTAAAGACGTATTCGCTTACGCCACTATTATGGAAATTAATAACGCTGAATTTAATGACGATTTGTATGTTATAAGCGGCTACAGCTTGGCTTCAAACGAAGGCTGTGAATTTAATGATAATGTATATATTTACTGCGCCGAAAGCGTAGTGCTTAGAGGGCATATTAAAGGCGATGTTGTAATAAAAGCCGCAAGCGTAACTATTGACGGACAAATTGATAAAAACGCGACTATTTATTCGGACAATATACAAATCTCACAGAACGCTAAAATCTCGGGCAATTTAAATTATTACTCTTCACTAAACGCGTCTGTTGATGCGAGCGCTGTTATCGGCGGAAAAATAAACCAGACAAAATTGCCAGCAAAAGCTGACAGCAGCGGACTGTCCGTACTCAGCGTGGGAATAGCAATTTTTAGGATACTGTTTATAGTATTGCTTGCATGGGTGTTATC
>JAAZOI010000031.1 GCA_012797825.1 Eubacteriaceae bacterium
ACGCCGAGTTTTACAAACTCAGACGGCTGAAAAAGCGTAAAACCTAAATTAATCCATCTTTTGGCGTCATTGAGTTCTTTGCCTATGCCCGGTACAAATACCGCTATAAGCAGCAAAACTGATATAATTATTCCCAGCTTCGCAAAGCGTCTGTAGATGGTGAACTGTATATTTGAGCATATAAGCATTGCGGCTATGCCTATAAGAGCCGCGAAAAGCTGCTGTTTGAAATAATAATATTCATTTCCCAGCTCAACGCTGGACGAGTACATACTTGCGGAGAATATCATAACAACTCCAAAGCACGTAAGCGCAAGCGTTACAAGCAATATGTTAATATCCCATTTTCCCTTTTCTAAAGGCATAAATTAAACCTCTTCTTTAACAAGCTTTTTAAAAAGTTCTCCCCTTTCTTCAAATGAAGAAAACATATCCCAGCTTGCGCACGAAGGTGAAAGCAATACGCAGTCGCCCGGGCGCGCGAGTTTTTTGCACATCATAACGGCATCTTTGAAAGTATCTGCAGAAAAATAAGAATAATAATTATATTTATCCAACATTTCTATTATTTTCTGCTTTGTCTGCCCCAATACTACTATATGCACAACGTGCTGCTTTATGTATTGTATCAAATCGTCAAATTCGCTTCCCTTATCGTATCCGCCGAGGATTAAAACGGTCGGCTTGCTCATGGCTTTAAGCGCTATTGTTGTTGCGTCCGTATTTGTTCCTTTGCTGTCGTTTATATAATCAACTCCGTATTTGGTTGCTACATACTCTATTCTGTGCTCTACACCGCCGAAATTTTTTATTGTATTCGCAATAATTTTCGGATCAATATTATATGCATAAGCCGCTGCGGCCGCGCAAAGCGCGTTCGCCACATTGTGAAGACCTGGTACTTTCATCTCATCTTTTTTAAGAAGGAATATTTCCCTGCCGTTATCCGCGATATACAAGCCGTCATCTTCTTTATTGTAATACGCGCCATTATCAACTTTTCCTTCACAGCTTATTTCAAGACAGCGGCATTTAGCGTATTTTACAGCGGCTTTGCTATAAGGCTCGTCGGCATTGACAATAAGCGTATCAAGACTGTCCTGGTTCATTGTTATTTTATATTTTACTCTTACATATTCTTCAAAACTTCCGTGCCTGTCAAGGTGGTCAGGCGTTATGTTTGTAATTATTGCCACTTTAGGTTTGAATATCGAGCACAGCTCAAGCTGATAACTGCTTATTTCAGCTACGAAAACTCCGTCTTTACCAAGCTCATCAGCGTTTGAAATGAAAGGATATCCTATATTGCCTACAACGCGCGTATCAAGCCCTGCGTCCCTGCAAATTTCCCCCATTAACGTTGTTGTTGTTGTTTTTCCGTTTGTTCCCGTTATCGCAATAACATCGCACTTTGCAAACAAATAAGCAAACTCAAATTCCGTCATTACCGGTATGCTTAACTGCTTTGCGTATTGCACGAATTTATTTGAAGGCGGCACAGACGGGCTTAATATTACCATATCAACGTCCTGCACTTTTGCTATATCCATGCTTTTGCTGAAATAAAGTTCTATTTTTTTATTGTTGATAAATTCATTGAGTTTAACTTCGTCGGGTATGCACTTTTCTATGGGTTTATCATCGCATAAAATTACCCTTTGAGCGTTATGTATAATAAGATACTCAACTGCTGCTATTCCGCTGCGCGCCGCGCCTATTACTAAAAATTTTTTATCTTTAATCATATCTGTCTCCTTAAATTATCGGAAGCGTTAAAATCGCTATTACGCATGCAAGAAAAGTTATAAGAGTGAATATCATCACAATTTTCTTTTCAGATAGTCCGCTCATTTCAAAATGGTGATGTATGGGCGCCATTTTAAATATTCTTTTTCCCTGCCCCGTTTTTATTCTCGTATATTTAAAATAGCTTATCTGCAGCGCTACGGACAGCGCTTCTATAACATATATGATGCCCGCAAGCAAAATATATATCTGAAGTTTTGTCATAACCGCTATAATAATTACTGCCCCTCCCAGAGCGATAGAGCCCGTATCGCCCATAAACACTTTCGCGGGGTAGTGATTGAATACCAAAAATCCCAGACACGCTCCCAGGGCGGCTGAGGAAAACACGGATGTTTGAATGTATCCGAAAGAAATGGCCGCTATAGTGAAAAACGCGAAAACAACTGCCGACACGCTGGATACAAGCCCGTCAAGCCCGTCCGTAAAATTGACTGCGTTTACTACCGCGAGAACCGCAAATATTGTAAACGGGTAGTATCCCCATCCGAAATTTACAATATCATTATAAAACGGAACGTATAAATACGTGCCTACATCGGGATGATTAGCCGAGTAAATTACTAAAACAACAGCTCCTATAAACTGAAGCAAAAGTTTTTGCTTTTGATTGAGCCCCAAGTTGCGTTTTTTTACAACTTTTATATAATCGTCAATAAACCCTATAAGCGCGAAATATACAAATACAGCGCCGAGCATCGCCGTTTCTATTTTGAAAATTACGGCGCATAAAATAAGCGATAAAATAATTCCGACTACAATTGCAAGCCCTCCCATTGTAGGAGTGCCCGCTTTGCCGGCGTGCCATTTAGGACCTATCTCAAGTATACTTTGTCCGAATTTTATTTTTCTTAAATACGGTATAAGCCATACTGATACAAAGCAAACAGTGATGAAAGAAATAATCGTTGAACTAATTGCTACTATCATTTTAATTTTCCTTTGAATATATATTATTAATTATCTGCTCCAGCCTCATGCCGCGGGATCCTTTAAAAAGGATTATGTCTCCCGGACGGATTATAGATTTAATATAATCTGAGGCGCTTTTATTATCGGTAAAATATTTTGCGTTTTTTATTCCCGCCTCTTTCGCGGACGAATATATATGCTGCGCCTCACTGCCTACAGTAATTAAAACATCTACGCCGCAATCATAAGCGTGTTTGCCAAGCTCTTCGTGAAGAGATTTCGAGAACTGCCCCAGTTCAAGCATATCGGCAAGCACTGCTATTTTTCTGCCCTGCCTATCTATGTTTTTTAAAACATCCAAAGCGGCTTTTGCCGCGGTCGGATTGGAATTATATGCGTCATTTATTATTGTATACCCGTTATGCTGTTTTATATCCATTCTGTTCGCGCTCGGCTTAAAGGAGTCAAAACCCGCTTGTATTTCATTATGCGTAAGCCCGTAAATTTTCGCTATAGTAATAGCGTACAGGCAGTTATAAACATTATGCATTCCTATTAACGGAAAACAATATTTTTCATCGCCTACGTTGAATTCAATTCCTTCTTTTACTTGTCTGATGCCTGTTGCGGCTATATCGCCTGAGTGGATGCCAGCTTTATATATTTTGTAATTATCGGAAGATATATTCTTTAAATATTCGTCATCGCCGTTAATTACCGCAATATTTTTCTCGTTAAAGAAAGACAATATTTCCGTTTTCGCTTTTAAAATGTTTTCCCTTGACTTTAAATATTCTATATGAGAATACCCGATATTGGTAATTACCGCTATATCGGGTTTTACGCGTTTTGCCATGTTGTAAATCTCGCCGAAATTGCTCATGCCCATTTCCAGCACTGCCATTTGGTGCGTTCTGTTGAGATTAAAAATATTCTGCGGCAGCCCGGTTTGGTTGTTAAAATTGCCTTGGGTTTTGAGTGTATTGAATTTCTGCGAAAGCACCGAGGCTATAATATCTTTTGTGGTGGTTTTTCCGCAGCTTCCTGTTATCGCCACAACAGGTATGTTAAACAGGCTTTTGTAATACCCCGCAAAGTCTAACAGAGCTTGCGTTGTATCGGCAACTTTTATAACGGCGGCGTTAATGTTTGATATTTCTAAATCATTGTGAACAACTATTGCAGAGGCATTGTTTTTAAGCGCCTGCTCTATGTATAAATGACCGTCTGTATTATCGCCTTTTATAGCGAAAAAAACACTGCCTGTCCCGATAAGCCTGCTGTCAATTATTACGTTATTTATTTCCTTTTTCGCATCGCCTTTTAAGACTACTCCGTCAATCGCTTTCGCGAGATTCTCTATCGTTACAGCTTCCATTTTTACCTCTTAGAGACAATATTTCCTGTATAATGCTTTTTTCATCAAAAGGAACATATTCGTTATTGATAATCTGGTATCTTTCATGTCCTTTTCCCAGTATTATAACGGTATCCGCTTCCGTTGCTATATTAAGCGCAAGATTAATCGCTTCTTTCCGATTTTGTATTATAGCATAGTTTTTATTTTTAATGCCACTAATTATGTCAGTAAATATAGAAATCTGATCTTCGCTTCTTGGATTGTCGTTAGTTATGATGCAAATATCCGAAATTTCCGATACGCACTTTCCTATGCCGGGACGGTTTGTTTTATCTCTGTCGCCTCCGCATCCGAATACCGAAATTAATCTTCCTTTGCAGTTTTTCTTAACATTGGTAAGAACCGTCTCAAACGCTTTTAACGTATGGGCATAATCTATTATTATATTCAAATCTAAATCATTTTCAATCTTTTCCATTCTTCCCGCGGGAATTATGCACTCATAAATGTTTTTGGACAATTTTTCTACATCATATCCTTCCAGAGAAGCCACTATAAGCGCCGCCGCGCTGTTGTAGACCCACGCCTCGGATGGAATGCTTATTTTAACGTCATATTTTTCCCTTTTATGTACTATTTCATATTCAATAGACTTGTCGTCTTCGCTGTTTATGTTTATTTCATAATCCGCGTTATTGTATATTGCGTATGATATTACTTTTTTGTTTAGCTCTTTTAATTTTTTAATAAGCCTTTTGCCGTATACATCATCAGAGTTTACAATGCATACCTGGCACGTCAGCATTATAGCTTCTTTGGCTTTGTAGTACTGCTCAACGCTGCCGTAAAAATCAAGATGTTCGGGCGATAAGTTTGTAAAAATACCGTATTTAAAATCTATATTGTCAATTCTGTGCAAAGTGGACGCCTGAGCCGAGGCTTCTATAACTACCGCTTTGCACCCGACTTCCGCCGATGTTTTAATAAACTGATGTATTGTAAGAGCGTCGGGAGTCGTGTTTAAGTTGTCATTTATTTTGTCTGCGTCTATGTACATGCCCGTTGTTGAAGACATTGAGCATTTTATACCGTTTTTATTGAGTATGTATGCAAGAATACTTGCCGTGCTGCTTTTGCCGTTTGTGCCTGTAATTGCCGTTATGAATAAATTCTTGGCGTTTTGTCTTGTGCCGTAAAAATTGCCGGCTATTGTTGATAATTCTTTTCTTATATTATCCGAAAATATGTAAGTTACTTCTTCTGAAAAATTATCGGCGTTTTCACATAATACAGCACAGGCTCCGTTTTTTACGGCGTTTTGTATATAATCATGCCCGTCTTTGTTGTATCCTTTAATTGCAACAAACAAGCAGTCTTTTTTAGCTGTAAGGCTGTTTATGCAAACATCGTTTATTTCCTTATCAAGTCCGCCGTGCAATGACTTAATATTAACTCCTGCAAGCACATTCTCAAGTTTCATCTGCACACCTCTTATCTTTAATTCTCTGTCATTTTATGCAGACAAAATTGATATGTTAAAACTAATCTATATACTTACAAACTATTTCAACTTCCGTCCCGGCGCTTACGCTTGTCCCGGCTTTAGGCGACTGAGATTTCACTATGCCGCCTCCGGTAATTTTTACTTTAAGCCCTAAGCTTGTAAGAATGTCATTGGCTTTCTGCACGCTCATGTTTGTAAGATCGGGAACTTTGACGGTGGTGCCTGAGGTAGCCGCGGCGCTTACCGTAAGGAATACCGTAACGCTTGCAGAGTTTGCGTACTCAACGTCTATGGGGCTTTGAGCTGTTATAATTCCCGTACTGTCGCCGCTAAGAGAATATTTTATGCCAAGAGTTTTAAGCACTTCTATTGCGTCTTGTACATTTTCCCCTCTTAAGTCGGGTATGATTTTGCTTTGGTTTGCGCTGTCATCAGTATACAAATAATCGTAATAATCCATTATTTTCCTTAAAATTCTTATTCCGGGTGGAGCCGCTACCTGGCTTCCGTATATGGCTCCTTTAGGTTCGTCTACTAGTATTAAAACAGCGATTTTAGGATCGTCGTAGGGAACTATTCCGTAAAATGAAGCAACATATACGCCTTGGGCGTATACGCCGTTTTTTACTTTTTGCGCGGTTCCCGTCTTGCCCCCTATTTTAAGCCCGCCGGTAAGGTTTTTAAGGCTTGAGTTAGACTGAACCATTTCGTTCATTATGCTTTTAATGTTATCGGAAGTTTCTTTCGAAATTACCTGCCTTACAGTTTCGCTTTTATATGTATAAATGGCTTTGCCCGTCTCGGTGTCTATTATCTGTTTTGCTATTAACGGTTTTAACAGATAACCTCCGTTAACTGAGGCGTTAAGCGCCGTCATTAACTGTATGGGAGTTACGCTTATGCCCTGACCGAACGCCTTTGTCGCGAAATCCACATTTTTTAAGCCCGCGCTGTTGGGAGGAACTATGCCTTTTTCTTCTCCCGGAAGAGCAATTCCGGTACTGTCGCCGAAGCCGAAATTATATATGTATTCGTAAAATTTATCTTTGCCTACAGCCATCGCCATTTTTACAAGCGACGGGTTGCACGATTTTGCGACCATTGAATGCAGGGGCTGTGAGCCGTGGGATTTGGGATACAAGTAGCAGTTTATCTTAACTCCGTCCACCATAATGTAGCCGGGGTCAAAAAGCATTGTGTCCATGCCCATAACGCCTTCTTCTAGCGTTGCCGACGTTGTTATCAGCTTAAATGTTGAGCCAGGCTCATAGTTAAAGCTTATGGCGGGATTAGCCCACATCATCATTTGTATTTCCGATGTTGTCATCATGGTCTTGTTGCCGTCCGCGTCGGTTTTATATAAATCTTCGCCGTAAGAAGTGATGAACTGATCGCTTACCTTCGTAGGGTTATTTAAATCATAATCGGGCTTTGTGCACATAGCAAGCACCTGCCCCGTCTGAACGTTCATTACAATTGCCATTGCTTTTTTCGCTTTTGTCTGATTTAATACATTTTGCGTTTCCGTCTCAACGTAGTGCTGAATTATGCTGTCTATGGTAAGCACGACGCTGTCTCCCGCCTGCGCTTCTTTTCTTATTTCCGAGCCTGAATTTATTTTGTTTCCGTTAGCGTCTTTTTCGTATATAAGCACTCCGTCTTTGCCTTTTAAAACATCGTCAAACGAGGCTTCTATGCCGAACAGTCCCTGATGGTCATATCCGGTAAAGCCAAGCACGTTAGAGAGGAAGTTTCCGTTTGTGTAATACCTTTTCTGATCCTCTTCTATACTTATTCCGTCTTTTAGTTTGTCGCGTATTGAAACCGCGATATCATTGTCTACCTGCGTTTTTATTAAAACGAGCCCTACTTTTTTATTTGATATTTTTGTAAGGGTCGCAGAGTAATCAAGCCCTAAACTGTCGGAAAGTACTTTTGCAGTGTTTTCAAAATCTTTTATATCGTTCGGGCGCGCGTAAATGCGGTAGCTTGTAGCATCCTTTACAAGCAATACCATGTTGCAGTCATATATTTCGCCTCTGGGAGCAGTTATGGGTATCTCGCCCATAAGCTGCTCAATTTGGCCGTTTAATATTTTTTCACTCGGAAATACCTGAAGATAAAAGAGTCTTATCGCGAAAATAATGCTGACTGCGGCAAAAACAAAGTAAAGAGCTAAAAGTCTTTTTCTGCTTCTTATTTTTAAGAAATTCATTTCCGTCCTCCGTCAGCAAAAAATTTAATGTGAAAAATAATTAATCAGCAATGATAAATTGTTTTCATAGGTTTTATCACTTTTCGTATCGCTGCCTGCCTGAGCGGTATCAAAACCCGCAGGAAGAGCTTTTAACCGGATTATTGTATAATCGTCTTTTGTAGGTTCAATCATGCCGAGGCGATTTTTTGCCGTGTATTCAATCTGGTCCCAGTTAATTGTGCTTAAAACTTTTCCTTCTGTTATGTCAATTAAATTATCGGTCTGTTTTATTTCGGTTTCAAGCGAATTTATCTGAGAACTTACATTAATTATTCTAGAGTATTGGTTCATAAATGCAAGCGAAATTAAAAATACTAAAACAATCAATAAAATTCTTTTGAATATTATTGATTTTTCCATTTCTATCTGCGATGATTTTTTTCTCGCCTGCTGTTTTTGTTTCGCTTTAATGGCAGGTGCTTGCGATTGTCTTACATATTGCGCCATTTTGCCGTTTCCTTTCAAATATATATGCAAAAAATATTATGCTAATAACCTGTTTTAATAATCGCTCTCAGTTTCGCGCTTCGGCTTCGCAAATTGTTATTAAGCTCGTCTTCTGATGCTGTTATAGGTTTTTTTGTTAAAAGTTTTAAATCTTTTCTCGCCCCGCAGACGCATATGGGAAAATCTTTGGGGCATGTGCATCCTGCGCTAAGAGTAGCAAACGCTTCTTTTATTATTCTGTCTTCCAAAGAGTGAAAAGTAATGACCGCAAGAACACCGCCGATATTTAATAAATCCGCCATATCCTTAACAGTTTCACTAAGCCCTTCAAGCTCGTTATTTGTCATTATTCTGATAGCCTGAAAGGTTTTTCTTGCGGGATGTTTGCCGGCAAAACGTTCTTTGGCCGGATACGCATTTTTTATAATTTCCGCCAGCTGAAGCGTCGTTTCTATATGCCCGTTCTGTCTTGATGCGCAGATAGCGCGGGCAATTTTTCTTGCGTGTTTTTCCTCGCCGTATTTGAAAATTATTTTTGACAGCTCTGTCTCATCATAATAATTGACTATGTCGTATGCCGAGAATGAGGATGACGTATCCATCCTCATATCCAGCGTTCCGTCATTATGGTAAGAAAAGCCTCTTGCTTCATCGTCAAGCTGAACGGAGGAAACACCCATATCTATTAAAATTCCGTCATATGCGCCTATGTTTAAATTTTGCGATATATATTTGAAATTTTTATAATCATCTTTTACTACAATAATTTTTGAATTGTATTTGCTTGTCCATTCGCGGCTTTTTGATATTGCGTAGTCATCTTTATCTATGCCTACATATGTGGCGTCTTTATTTAATTTATCAAGTATTGCCCGCCCGTGTCCGCCGTAGCCCATTGTGCAGTCGGCATACACTCCCGAGGGTTTTATATTAAGCAAAGATAACACTTCGTTTTTTAAAACGGGTATGTGGTTTTCATATTCGGGCTGCGTCATAGATCCATATCCTCGATATTGTCTTCAAGCACCGAATATCCCAGTTCGGGGTCGTTGTAGTTTTTCCATTTTTCCATGTCCCAAATTTCCACACGCTCGCTTACTCCGACAAGGCATATATCTTTTTTTAATTCCGCGTAATCTCTTAAAGTTTTAGGGAGCATTATTCTGCCCTGCTTGTCTATCTGGCACTCGCTTGCGCTTCCGAAAAACGCTCTGTTCACGGCTCGAGCTTTTTTGCTTGACAAATGAAGCGTGCTTAATTTATCTTGAAAGTTATCCCATTCATCATATGGAAATAAAAACAAGCAGCCGTCCAGACCTTTAGTCGCTATGAAATTTTCCCCCAAAGGCAAACGAAATTTAACGGGAATTATTACTCTTCCTTTATCGTCGATGGAATGTATATATTCACCGATAAACATATTTTCACCTGCCTTTACTCCACTATAAACCAAATAATACCACTTCACTCCATTTATTGCAATATTTAATATAAAAAAAAGTAATTTTTAATAAAAAAAACTTTAGACAAAATATCTAAAGTTTCTTATTTTTTTATTTTATTGTGTTATAAATGAAATATTTTATTATAATTTTGAGTTTACGCTGTTAAGTTTCTGCTCCATTGTGCCTTTTTTATCTCTTCTGTCGTCAATTTTTATTATGCTGTAAGTTCTTCCGTAACCTGCTTGGATTATTTCTTCCTGAATTTTTCTTACAAGTTTTAAAATTTCATACAAGTCGCCTTCAATTACGTTGCTCATCGGAGTTTCTATATATTTAAATCCTGAATTTTTAATATTTTCTTTAACTATATCCAAAGCCTTTTGTTTTACTTCTCCGTTTCTTGAGCCGGAAATCGAAACATCTACTATAGCCATAATTTTTATCCTCCTTATTAATCTATTTTTTCAATAATGCGAATTTGTGTGTTTATTTCGTCATATCCTTTGTCGATAAGCGCTTTTCGCATTTTATTTACCACTGCAAGCACTTCGTCTACATCGCCTTCAACAACCGAACTCATCGGATAAAGAGTATTTTTTAGCCCCGAATCGTTCAGCACTTTTTGAATTATCGCAACAGATCCCGAAGCGCTTGTTCCTCCGTCTTTATATCTGCCTGTCATTACCAGGTCTACAAGTGCCATAATCTCGCAACTCCTTTCAAATATGTAAAATAAATTATTGTTTTTATTATAGCATTATTTAAAAAAAATAATTTGTTAATATAAAATTATTTTGTTATATTAATATAATAATTAACTAAAACGATAAAAAAGGAGCGGCTATAAATGAAAAAAGTAACTATTTATTCTGCTGACGCTTGCCCGTGGTGCGTAAGAGCAAAAAGACTAATGGATGCAAATGATATAAAATACGATGAAATAAAACTTGAATTTGACAGCAAAGAGTTTGACGAACTTGTAGAGCGCACTAAAATGCAGACTGTTCCGCAAATATTTTTCGGAGACGAATTAATAGGCGGGTTCCCCGAACTGCAAGCGATAGTTGACCAAGGCAAATTTGAGGAAATGATAAAATAATAATGAAATATTTTGTAAGCATGTGCCTGGCCGGCGTTTGCTGCCGCTATGACGGCAAGAGCAATAAAAATGACGCTGTAATAAAACTTGTTCAGCGCGGAGACGCTGTTATGGCATGCCCCGAACAATTAGGCGGGCTAACAACACCGCGGCTTCCAAGTGAAATTGTAGGCACAAGCACCGCCCGTCATGTAATTAACTCGGCGGGTGAAAATTTAGATATACGCTTTATGCTCGGCGCGCAGCAGGCATTAAATATTGCCAAAATGTTCGGAGCGCAGGCGGCGATATTAAAATCGCACTCCCCTTCTTGCGGAGTTGGATGTATATACGACGGCACTTTTTCAGGAAATTTGACTGAGGGAAACGGAATTACGGCTCAATTATTTATTGATAACGGTATAAAAGTATATACGGAAGATAATTTTGAAGCAGATTAAACAGACAATTATTA
>JAAZOI010000032.1 GCA_012797825.1 Eubacteriaceae bacterium
AATTTCGCAGATTTCCGTTTGTATTCCAGGGAAAGACCATTGTATAGTTCCGTTGGTGGTTAAGAGTGGGTCAAATTCCCTATATTTAAAATTCTTGATAGATAGATAAAAACACTTTGAATATTAAATTGCTTCAGACTTTTATTTGATTGATAAAAACTGCTTATTCCCACGATACCAACTTATCACATAACAACGTCCCCCGCGTGCCCTATTTTATAAAAACGCAAATAAAAAAAGAGCCAAAGCTCTTTATATCATTATAATATAATTTCATTCTTCATTTCCATAGACAATAGAATCAAACTGTTCTTTTAAGGTCATATCATCAGGTGAAGTCTTAACTTCTCCGAAAGTTACTATGTAATATGAAGTGTCATTTCCAAATGAAACTGTAATATTTCCGAATGGGGCACCCTCTTTATTTATCATACCAATAATTTCAAAATATGAAATATCTTCATCAAATATTTTTAATCTGTTTATTTGTCTTTCATTGTATGTAATGGTTATCTGATAATATAAATCACCTTTAACAGGACGGAAAGTGAAATAGCTCACATTTATTACTTTTACATTTTTTATAATTTCTTTTATATTTAAACGAATGATATCAGGAATATTGTCATAATCAAAATCTTCCCATTGTGCAGATTTGCTAATTGGCTTTTGCGATTTTCCATCGTAAATAAAAAGTTTTTTACCGTCAAAATATTGAGCGCTTGTATATACGTATGAAGGCTCATTACCTGAGTCATTTTCAGTATCCTGACAGATATCTTTTTCATGCAGAAATTCTTTGCCTGTCTTTGATTTTATTACTCCAATATATTCTATGTGTGGGTCTAATCGATAAAAGTCTAATACATACTCATCAGGAAGCGTGTTATTTGTTAAATACTCTTTTACTGCCGATACCATCGGTTTTGTTTGTCTGTTGTATATTTGTTCATAAATAGACGAAAAAATATAAGCGGGCATACAAGCTGTTAATGAAAATAATAATAAAATTATAATTAATAATACAGCAGCTTTTTTCAACTCAACACTCCGGAAATACTATATCACAAATAATAATATCACGTTAAATAATTGTATGCAAGCATAATTGAAATTAACATAACAACGTCCCCCGCGTGCCCTTCTCATTAAAAAGCAATAAAAAAAAGAGCCGAAGCTCTTTTATTATATTTTTATTCTTCATATTCATCATAATCATCATAATCATTCTCATATTTAAGACAGTCAAATTGTTCCTTTAATGTTATTTCATCAGGCGATTTTTCAATCTTTCCAAAAATAACAGTGTAATTGTTTGTGTCAACTGCGAATGTAACTATAATATTTCCTATTTCAGTTACATCTTTATTTGTCATAATATAAATTTCAAAATATGTAACTTCTCCGTCAAATATTTTTAGCTTGTTTATTTGCTTTTCGTCATATGTAATTGTTATCTGATAATTTAAATCATCAGATTCGGGATCATCAATAAAGTGGCTTATATCTTTTACTTTTACTTTTGCTATAATTTCTTTTATGTTAGAGCGAATAATATCAGGAATTTTATCATAATCATAATCTTCCCATTCAGCGTTTTCAGATGTGATTTTTTTAGTTAATCCGTCATAATAATATATTTTCTTACCGTCAAAATACTTCGCGTTAGTATATAAATCACCCGGCTTATAATCAGTAGTATCCTCATCAACCAAAGATTTTTCTTCCGTATACAAAAACTCTTGGCTTGTTTTTGTCTTTATTACGTCAAGAGACTCTATAGTCAAATTGTCTTCATTTTGGGGGTCTTCTTTTAAGTTAAAAATCGTTAATTCGTATTCATCGGAAAGCGTATTGTTTGTTAAATATTCATTTACAGTCGATACAATCGGTTTATTGTGTCTATCGCTCATTAAATCCCAACAAAACGAGAAAACATATCCGCCCATACAAGCGGTAAAGGAAAATAACATTAACAGAATAATTATAAAAACGGCAACTTTTTTCAAACTAACACCCCTCTTTATATATTACAAATAATAATATCACATTAAATAATTGTATGCAAGTAAAATTGAAATTACCACATAACAACGTCCTCCGCGTGCCCTATTTATAAAAACGCAAATAAAAAAAGAGCCAAAGGCTCTTTGGTGGTTAAGGTTAATCTTAATCAAAATTATATTGTTTTATCATTTATTACCATTTTGGAGTTCTTTTTTTCAATATCTTTTAATATCTCTGCATTTTTTTTTTATTTTCTCCTATCATATAATTAAATTCATACGTGCTTTCCTGATAATAAAATGTATTATATATTGGTGTGTAATCTATAATAATCTCATCTTCCATAATAGGTATCATATTTTTTAAAACAATTCCTATTATTAATTTATAATTATTATTATTTAGATCTTTGTAATTACATAATAAGAAACATATATCTTCTTTAAACATATTTACTTCTTGATTATTATATATTATGACAAAATTAAATTTACAAACGCCATCTTTCTCAATTTCTTCAGTTGAAAAACTAAACTGCGAATAGTTTTTATCAATGCTCATACTTCTTTCACATTTTTTTGAATTATGTAAAGTATAAAAAGTAATATCATGTGCTAATCCATTACCAATATTCTTTAAGATAATATCACCAAAAACTTTATGGATATTTTTTTCAGGCAAAATAGAACATTTATTATAATCAAATTTTGATGATATGCAAACAAAATTATACAATCTTTCGTCGTATTTTTTAGATTTAAAATCAATAAATTTCAACCTCGGTCTATATGTTTCTTTATTTTGATTAGCAATTTGCTTATTTGTATTTCTATTAATAAAAATTATTGGTAAAGTAATTGCCAATGCAGGAATTATAATATAGGCAAAATAATCAAAGAGTTTATGCCGAGTTAGTTTTTCTAGAATACTCACAATATCATTTATTGAATTTAAAATACTATCCATTAATCGCTACCATATTTATTAATATTTTTTAATATTATATCACAAAAAGAAATTTTATATAATAAATATAAATGATATAATAAAATAAAATGGAGGCGATTAAATGAGAAATAAGAAGTTGACGATTATCTTTTTAATTTTCTTATGTTTAATCTTTGCATCATGTACATCAAAAGAAGAAAAGGCTAAATTAGAATTTGAAAATAGCTACAAAGCAGAAGCGGTTAGAGCTGATTTCGTTGAAATAGCATCGAATAATTGGGATGGTAAAAAAGTATTTGCTATTGGCGAAGTTAATAATTTGGATTTTTCAAGTACTGCATGGACAGAGTTTTTATTTTCCGTTAAAGAAGGCGAAAATGCTTATGGTATATATATGGTACGAGTTCTTAATGATGTTTGGGTAAAGCAAAAAACATTAGATTCTTTATATAATGGATGCATAATAAAAGTATATGGATCTGTTGAAGAGGATTATTTAGAGCTTTACGGGTTGCCTACCTTAAGTGTTGTTATAATAGAATTTGTTAATTGAAATTTAACATTATTTTAAAACAATACTGTTTTATATTGAATGAAATTGCAAAAGAACAACGTAAAATTAAGACAAAGCAAACATTTAGAATAGTATAGATATAGTTATCTGTACCGAAAGGACAGGGGTTCACTTTATAAGTTTGTATATTTGCATCCCCCCCATTGACAATAAAATATTTATATTTATATTTTTAAAAATATCATTTATAATAAGTTTATAGAATACAATTAAATATTACGTTTCGGGAGGTTTGTTATGTCTGTTGTCGATAAGAGATTACTGAGTAAACCCAAGAAAGTACAGCTCCAACTAAAGGATAACAAGGAGCATTTAAAATTTCTGCCGGAGCAAGAAAAGTTTGATCTTCTTCCGCCTTATAAGGAAGAGTTTAATGAGGACGATATCGAAATGTAAAAAGAGCGCAAGCTCTTTTTTTATTGTTATGTTTTAATCATATACGTTAATAATATTTTTATAAATAAACAATAACGGAGTCTTATTATGGCGCTTTCAATATTTATTACTTTTCTTTGTATCTCGGGCATTGTTTCGGGAATAAAAAAGAAAAGCATAAAACTTATAATCTTTTCATCCCTTGGGCAGGCTGTCTTAATCTTCGTTTGGGTTTATTTATACACGCATCCATATTATTAAATATGTTCCTTTTTTCCCGCTATAAAGCTCTATTCAGCTTTGTATTATCATAATATACAAACGAAAATATAAAAATTCTGTAAATATTTACCAAATATATCTTCAATTGTATTGACAATTATGGGAGTATGCCTATAATAATAAGTGTACTAATTAATTTCAAACGATAATAGCAAAGCAGTCGAAAGACCGTGACGCAAAGCTATAGGGCCTAAAGATTTACATCTACGGCAGCCAGTTACCGAAATGGAATTTTTTTTATACTCAGAATAAAAGAGGTTCCGATTTATGCATACTAAAAATAATACGTCATGGTACGTAGGCAGCAGACTAATTTTATTTTATTTTCCTTTAGTCCTTTTTTTCATATACACGGTTTTATTATTTTTAAATTTTGACATTGCGGCTTTTGCCCTTGCTTCCGCTATTTATATATTAAACGCGATTAACTTAATTGCGGTTCTGAAATTAAAAACCAAAAACTTTAAAACACTATTATTTTTTACATCAGGCATATTTATTTTATGCTCTGCGAGCTTTGCCGGCATTATCGGCAAAACGGTTATTAAATATCCGTCAGGCGGCGTTTTTTTATCATATTTATACGCGGCGGGAGGTCTTTGTTTTGCGGCGTGCGCCATAACTTTTATCATAGTTAATATAAAAAATTTAAACTACGCGCAAACCGCTCTTGATTTAACCGTTACGATGTTCTTTACTGCCGCTGCTGTCTGGATATTGTTTTTCAGATTAAGCTTTTTCAGCGCGTCTTTTTCCGCGCCTGATATTTCAAGATTTTTATATCTCGCGCTAAGCGCGGGGGGAATATCTTTAATAATTTATATGCTTATTTCGTCCCGCGCGAAAAATATTGGCCTGTTCAGTATGGTAATTTTATTATGCGCTGTCTTGTTTTTCGCATCAAACGCGGTTTATGCAAGCGGCGTTACAGCAAATACAAGCTTAGTTACAAAATTTGTAGGCTGGCTATGCGTGCTTTGCCCCACTGTAATAACTGTTTTCATTAAAATAAGCTTTCTTAAAAATATA
>JAAZOI010000033.1 GCA_012797825.1 Eubacteriaceae bacterium
CAGCCGAAAAATCCGAAGAGGATATCGTGGTTATATACACTTCTACCTTTGATGCTCTTACAATTTGTTCATCAATATTATCATTAAGCAGTTTGTCAATTCTTTCAATAACGGGATCGTTTTCTTCAACTATAAATCTAATAAGTTTTAATATCTCTTTGTTTTCCGGAGTTGTAAAATTCTCCGAATATTTTCTTCTCAAATCATAAAAATCAGAAAAAACCTTGCTCTCAGATGCTTTTGACCAAAGCCGTATTGCTTTTTCAAAATCGCCCTGAGCCAGTAAAACAGCATTAATAGAGCCAAAAGCGGCTCCCGCTATAGCATTAATATTTATATCCGACTCCATACAAGCTTTCCACATACCAAGTTCAAACAAGCTTTTTTCGTCATCACTTCCAAAAACCATACAGTATTCAGGCATTGCAAATACCTCCCAAAGTTAATATATTATAACAAATATGTTTCCAAAAAAAAACATTTACTTTACAAAAAATTATCTTATTTAATAAAAAAAGGAGTCAAAAATATTGTTTATGAATAAAAAAATAAAATACATAATAAAATCCTCATTAATTGCCGCAATATACTTCATATTATCATTAATTTTTGTTCCGACAAGCTATTCTTTAATGCAAATCAGAATATCCGAATGCTTAAGCGTATTAGCATATTTTACACCTGCTGCAATACCCGGGCTCGCGCTTGGATGCCTGATTCAAACCTTTCAAGTCCGTTTGGATTTGTCGATATTATAGTCGGAACTTTAGCAACTGTAATTTCAGCCTATATCGCAACCAAAATAAAAAATGAATTTATAGTTCCTCTGAAATGTATATTATAATAAATGCGCTTATCGTAGAAGGCATTTTAAGTTATAGATGCATATTAATTTTGCAATTGCTGCCCTTTGGGTAAGTATTTCAAAAGCGCTTACAATATACATATTAAGACTTCCTATTATCATAATTGTTGAAAAAAACAAGTATTTGAATAATTTTTTTACTAAATGAGTATCTTTATTTTAACAAATTATTTACATTATAAATTAAGTAAGTATATAATGTAATTTAATCACTTATATTTAGTTAATAACTTAGGAGTGTTTATGAATTATTCAAAGTTTTTTGAACTTGCATCGATATACCCTACAGATCCGCTAAATAAATTGGTTTATAAGTTTTTATATTCTAATATTGTCGATCTTACCATTCCTCCGGGAACTAATTTATCAATCTCCAATATATCAAAGAGCCTTAATGTAAGCCGCACCACAGTTAAAGAAGCTTTTAATATGCTGCAGGCGGTTGGTCTTGCGACAGTACATGCAGGTCACGGTCTGCATGTAAAAGAACTTGATATATTTGAACTTCAGGATGTAAGAACTTCCAGAGAGGCGCTTGAGACTAAGGCTGTTCAACTTCTTACGGAAAAAGCGACTAAAGAAGATATAAATCAATTGGAGCAAATAAATAAAAGTTTTGACGAGGCGTCGCAATCGCTTGATTTTAAAAAAGCTCAACCACTGAATAAACTTTTTCATAAAACAATTGTGGAATTATCGGGTAATAAATTTCTGATGCAAATGTATGCGGTTATAGAGTGCCATATCGACAGATATTTTATCTATGCGCCTAATGATGTAATTTTAACAAAAACAAATAATATTTACATCAATTACGCCGTTAAGCAGCATTACTCGATAATAAACGGAATAAAAACTTGCATACCGGATATGGCGGCTTTAGCGCTGCAAAGCCATCTTAACTCCGCTCAGGCTCATATAATACCTATCTTATTTTAAGATTTCATAAACATAAAGCATTAACGGCTTTATGTTTTTTTTATTTTACAATATAGGACATTTCAGATAATTATAATAAATAATTAAAATATAATATATTATAAGACCATTTTAACGTAAAGGTCAAAAAGGAGGTATATATGATAAGAAACGCAATCAGGCTGAACCCCAAAGATAATGTCGCTATGTGCATAACGGAGTTGAAAAAAGGTGATATAGTAGTTTTGGATGAGAATACAACTTTTGAGGCGCTTACAGATATACCCTTTGCGCATAAAGTAAGCCTTAATGATATTAACACTGATGAAGATGTAATTAAATACGGATATTCCATAGGAAAAGCAATCTGCGATATAAAAAAGGGCCAGCATTTGCACGTACATAACATTAAAGGAGGCAAACGGCTATGACAAATTTATACGGATACAAAAGAGCCGACGGCAGATACGGAATTAGAAACCATGTAGTAGTCATACCGTCTGTAGGTTGCTGCAACGGCGTCATACATAAAATTAAAGAAAAAGTTCCGGGAATTGTAACATTAATGCACTCTTACGGCTGCGGACGCGGTCCGCAGGATACTGCTTTTCATCATAAGACTTTTTTAA
>JAAZOI010000034.1 GCA_012797825.1 Eubacteriaceae bacterium
TCGAAAAATACGTACGGCGATACTGCCAAACTATTTGACTACTATTTTAATAATTACTCGTACTATACGTTTTTTGCAAAAGGGGAATATATTTTAAGTATTCCGATAACAGGCTCGAAAGCAGGCGAATATAAATTATACGCACCGTATGATATATTAGTGCCGCTTAGCAAGGATGAAGTAGGAACAACACAGGTAAAATACAATTTTCCAAAAAGTCTGCAAGCCCCGATGAAAAAAGGAGAGAAAATAGGAGAAATACAAATAATATTTAAAGATAACAGCAATATTAATATTGATATAACACTGCAAAAAGATATAAAATATAAAAACACGGTTTTTGATTATATTATTGATTATTTTAAGGAGTAGGATTTGAGAATAAACAGGTATCTTGCCCAAAGCGCGCTTGCGTCAAGACGGAAGTGCGAAGAATACATTACATCGGGAAGAGTAAAAGTAAACGGCAAAACTGTTACCGATTTAAGCTACGATGTTAAAGAGAACGATACTGTAACAGTTGATAATAAACTGTATAAGCCCGCAAGCAGAAAAGTGTATTTGATGCTTAATAAACCCAAAGGTTACATTACTACAATGGAAGACGAAAAAGGCAGAAAAACCGTAATGGACTTAATAGAGGATAAATACAAAAAGCAAGGCGTGTTTCCTATCGGAAGACTGGACTACGCAACCGAGGGACTGCTGCTTCTAACAAACGACGGCGACTGCGCGTATAAGCTTACTCACCCCAAATACGAAAGCGAAAAAGAGTACAAGCTAACGGTTACGGGCGGAATTGACGCCGCACAGTTAAACGCGCTTAGAAACCCTATTGATATTGACGGCAAAACAACAAAAGGCGCAAAGGTAAAGATTATTGATTTTAATAATGATAAAACGGAACTGCTTGTTACAATCAACGAGGGCAAAAACAGGCAGATAAGGCGCATGTGCGAAGCGGCTGGAATAGAAGTATACAGACTCATAAGAGTATCTATGGGCGGATTATATATGAAAGGTCTTAAAAGAGGCGCGTGCAGGCTGCTTACAAAAGAAGAGATAAACATTTTAACTGGCAATAAAGAAAACAATATGAAAGGGAATATACAAAAAAATGATATTCATAAAAAAAACAACGGCAGAAAAGCTTAAGGATTATTTTGCAGAAAACAACTATGCTGCGCAAGATGAAAAAGAAGCGTTTTTACTTGCGGACGAGAATGAAATTAAAGCGGTATGCTCATATATAGACAAGAAGCAGTATATATTCATAAAAAAAATAATATGCCCCTCTGAAAACAGGGTTTTTATTGACGCGGTTATACGGGCGATGCTTTCAAGTAAATTGGATGAGGGTTTTATTTACGCCCTCATTACTCCGCAGAACAATCTTATTGAAGACACGCTTATAAAAATGACGCAGTTCAAGCGCGTATATCCAGATTATGAATACGCCGAAGGGCTGCTGTTTGATAAAAGCGACTTAACACAAAACAGTATATTTGTAGATATATTCAATCTTTTTATGAATCACGAATGCAAAAAGGCAATAGAATGAATGTAAGCATATCCGATTTATCTCATATATTTATTCAGAGCTTAAGTGGCGGCAGCGGAATATATATAGACGCAACGGCGGGCAACGGATACGATACGCTGTTTATAGCGAAAATGTTAAAAGATGATGGATTTCTTTATTCGTTTGATATATCGAAAAAAGCGGTAAATAATACGGAAAAACTCCTTTTTGATAATGATATAAAATCAGATAATATAAAAATAATAAATGACAGCCATGAAAATGTAGATAGATATTTAATTGATAAAAAAATAAATGCCGCAATGTTTAATTTAGGATATCTTCCAAACTCAGATAAAATTGCCGTAACAAAAGCGCAAAGCACCATATGCGCGCTTGAAAAAATATTAAATATGCTTGCAGATAAAGGCGTTGTTACTATCTGCTCTTACATTGGGCACGATAACGGAGAAGAGGAAAGAGCGTTAAGCAGCTATCTGCTCGCCTTTGATAAAAAAGCGTATGAAATAAGCAAAACGGAAATGATGGGAAGGCCGAGTGCGCCCGTCTTGTATTTAATTATAAAAAAGGAAGCTATATAGAAATGTATGATGTTATTGTAATAGGCGGGGGAGCCGCGGGCATGATGGCGGCTGTGTTTTGCGCCAAAGGCGGCAGTAATACACTGCTTATTGAGAAAAATGAGAAGCTTGGGAAAAAATTATATATAACGGGTAAAGGCAGATGCAACGTAACAAGTTCCTGCGATGAAGACAAGCTTCTTGACGGTATTGTTTCTAACCCTAAATTTTTATACAGCGCCTTTTCACAGTTTTCAAATAAAGACATGATTGAGTTTTTAAACGCAAACGGACTTGAAACAGTTGCCGAACAAGGAGAGCGCATATTTCCTAAAAGCGGGAAATCGAGCGATGTTATAAAACTGTTTTCAAATCTATTAAATAAATGCAATGTTGAGATAATGTTAAATACGGAAGTTAAAAATATATGCGTCAAAGATGGGGAAATATGGGGAGTTGTTATAAATAATAATCAAACGCTTCAATCTAAAAATGTTATTATCGCCACAGGCGGCGCAAGCTATCCGCTTACGGGAAGTACAGGAGACGGATATATATTCGCTAAAAACACGGGGCATAACATTATAAAACCATACCCCGCGCTTGTGCCGATGGAAGTGGAGCAAAAATCGCTGTACGACCTTGCGGGGCTGTCGCTTAAAAACGTTGAAGCGGCATTATATATTAAAAATAAAAAAGTCGCGGAAAAATTCGGCGAGATGCTGTTTACGCATGACGGACTGAGCGGTCCGATAATATTAAATCTAAGCACTCTAATAAGCGAATATAAAGATGTGCGGATAGACATAGATTTAAAACCCGCTCTTGATTTTGAAAAGCTTGACAGCAGAATACTTCGTGATTTTTCCAAATTTGCAAATAAAGACGTAAGCAACGCGCTTGTCGAACTTCTTCCGTCAAGACTAATAGCTCCCGTATTAAAGTTAGCCGCAATAAAACAGGATAAAAAAGTAAACCAGATAAGCGCAGAAGAGCGAGGAAGGCTGATTAAGATTTTAAAAGCAATGCCGTTTTATATAAAAAATTGCAAAGGTTTTGATGAAGCAATTATTACAGGCGGGGGAGTAAGCATAAAAGACATTAAACCGTCGAGTATGGAAAGCAGATTAGTGAAAGGACTTTATTTTGCGGGCGAAGTAATTGACGTACACGCGATAACGGGCGGATATAATTTGCAGACAGCTTTTTCAACAGCATATCTTGCCGCAAAGTCAATAATAAAGGCAGACTAATGTCTGCCTTGTTTTTTACTGTATTTATAATTCTTTTCTTTTGTTTGCTTAGATCTTCCCGTTTTAAAATTATCTTTCGGTTTTTTTTCAAAACTGTTGTCAGTTCTGTCAATAACACTGGGAAGGAACATGTTGTCAGTGCCTGAGTGCATTGCTATTAAAGCCGCCGCTATATTCTGCTCAGAATATCCTTCCTGTGATAAATGTTTTACATGTTTTATATATTTTTCGTAATTATTTTTGCTCATAAATATTTTCAGCTCTTCAATAAAGCTGTCAACCAATTTGTCTTTTATGCTTCCGGGTTTTGGAAGAAAACTTTTTTTGATGTCTGATTTTATATCTTTTTTAATATCCCATAAAGCTTTTTGCTGAGCCGCGCTTGAAATGAGCGTTATAGCAAGGCCTGTTTTGCCCGCGCGTCCCGTACGTCCTATACGGTGCATATAATATTCAGAACTTTGCGGCAAATCAAAATTAAAAACTATATCGACATCGTATATATCTATTCCTCTGGCGGCTACGTCTGTTGCTATTAAAATTCTGTTTTTTGAGGATTTAAAACCTTGCATGGATAAGTTTCTTGCGTTCTGGCTCATATCACCGTGCAGGCCTATTGCGTTTATGTTGTTTTGCGTAAGAAAATCCGCAAGTTCGTCTACCATAAGCTTTGTGTTGCAGAAAACAATAGCGCGGGAAGGCATATAGTAATTTATTAAAAGTATAAGCGCGTCTTTTTTTCTGCCTTTTTCAATATCAAAATAAAGCTGCTCTATCAAATTGAGTACTTGAGTTTTATTTTCTATATTAATGTATTGAGGCGAAGTAAGATAGTTTGAAATTATATCTTTTATAGCCTGCGGCATTGTAGCCGAAAACAAAAGCGTCTGTCTTTTTTGAGGAACGGATGATAATATCAGTTCAATATCTTCTTTAAAACCCATATTAAGCATTTCATCAGCTTCATCTAAAACAAACATTTTTATATTGTCCAATTTAAGAGTTCTTCTGTTGATATGGTCCTGCACTCTGCCCGGAGTGCCTATAATAATATTAGCGCCTTTTTTAAGTTCGCCTATCTGCTTTACCATATTTTCACCGCCGTAAATTGCCGCGGCTTTTACAAAATTGTCATACGCGTAAAGTTTTTTAAATTCGTTGAATGTCTGCACCGCAAGCTCTCTTGTCGGGCACAGCACCAAAACCTGCGGGTGAGAAGAAATGTTTTTGTCTATCATCTGGATTGCGGGTATTGCGAAAGCAAGAGTTTTGCCTGTTCCCGTATGCGATATTCCAACGACGTCGCTTCCTGCCAGAATCTGCGGTATCGCTTCCTGCTGTATATTCGTCATCTTTTCAAAGCCCATTTTATCTATTGCTTTTAAAATCGGCGCGGATATATTTAAATTTCTGAATTCATTGTCCACTGTATATAATTCTCCCATAAAAAAAGCGGGGATTACACCCCGTTAATGTAATTTTAATTTATTATATCATTTTAAATATAATAATACAATACAATACTGAATTTAAAATAATTTAATTAAAAGTGATTATCAGATTTATGCAATTTAATAATTTTTATATCAAATTTAGGCTATTATTTGTGATATGTTTTAAATTGTTGTATAATTATAAAAGCTATAAAAACAAAAGGATTTAAAATGAGGGCAGTTTTAATTTTAGCTATTTCTATTCTTATATTGCTTGCAGGATATACGTTTTACGGGAAATGGCTTTGTAAAGTATGGGGAATTGATTCAGGCAGGAAAACACCGTCTGAAATTAACCGTGACGAAGTAGATTATATTCCAACTGATACAAGGGTTTTATTCGGTCATCATTTCGCATCCATTGCAGGAGCCGGCCCGATAAACGGTCCCATTCAAGCCGCTATTTTCGGTTGGGCGCCTGTGGTTTTATGGATAGTGCTGGGCGGGATATTTTTCGGAGCCGTTCAGGATGTATCATCACTATTCGCTTCAGTACGCAATTACGGAAAATCTATAGCATATATCTCGGAAAAGAGCATAGGCAAATACGCTAAACAGCTTTTTTATGTATTTGCGTTGTTTGCGCTGCTATTTCTAAACGCTTCTTTTATAGATATGGTGGCATCTTCATACAACGGATTTAATTCAGGCGGAATAAAAATTGTGGAAAACGCATCATCCGGTTCCGCGTCAATAATGTTTGTATTTATGTCACTTATATTCGGGTTCGCGTTTCATCGCAACAAAAACAGCAGTAATTTAATGTTAATTTTAATTGGAGCCTTTTTTATATTTATATGCATTGGCATTGGGATAAGCTTTCCCGTTTATTTAAATAAAACATCATGGATATTTATAATAATAGCTTACGTTTTCATCGCATCGATAACCCCTGTTTGGATACTGCTGCAGCCGAGGGATTTTTTGAATTCATGCCTTTTATACGCTATATTTATATTTGCGGCATTAGGGATAATATTTTTAAATCCACAAATGCATCTGCCTGCTTTTAACGGGTTTAACGCAGCGGGAGATTCGCTGTTTCCCATGCTCTTTATAACTGTTTCCTGCGGCGCTATATCAGGCTTTCACAGTCTTGTATGCTCGGGAACTACTTCCAAGCAGATAAAATCTGAAGCGGACATAAAAGTACTCGCGTTTGGCGGAATGGTGGTTGAATGCATTATAGCGGTAATTGCAATAATTGTAGCAGGCTGCGTTTTTAATCAAAGCACAATGTATAAATCAGCGCCTTTCATTATATTTTCACAAGCAATGGCAAGCTTGTTTTCAAAGGTAGGGATGGACTCTAATGCAATATATATTCTTACTATGCTGACAATATCGGCTTTTGCATTGACTACTCTTGATACAACGACAAGACTTGCAAGATATTTGATTCAGGAATTTTCATCTGATATAAAATCAGAAAAAATAAAATCAAGAATTTCCAATCAATATATCGCTACAGCATTAACGGTGGCGGTAACAGGGTTGCTTGCATTCGGCGGGTTTAAGAATATTTGGAGTCTGTTCGGAACGGTAAACCAGCTGCTTGCGGCTATTGCTCTGCTAACGGTAAGCGTTTGGCTTGGAAGCAAAGGAAAGAAAATATTTATTTTAATTATACCGATGGGATTCATGTTAATTGCGGCGCTTACATCATTAATATTGCTTTTATATAACAATATTGTTAAACTTGTCGGAGGCATGGGAACATTTATTAAAGAAGGTATTCAGACATTTTTAATTGTGCTGTTAATTTATTTTGCTATTAAACTTACAGCGAATTGTTTTAAAGCGCTTTTTGACTTTCGGGGGCAAAAAAAGAAAATTGAAAGGAAATACAACAGGTAGCAAAATTGAAAGCGGTAATATTTGACATGGACGGAACTTTGCTTGACTCAATGCATGTATGGCGCGAGTTTCGTCACAGAGTAGTAAAAAGACTTAACATAAAAACAGTGCCTGAAAATTTGTTTGATATTTTAAAAGATATGAGCATTGAAGAATCGGCTGAGTATTTCTCAAGTCTTTCTAAAAATAAAACAAAACAGGAAGTGCTTGATATATATTACGAGATACTTAAAGATTTTTACGCAAATGAAGCGGAACTTAAACCAAATGTAAAAGAATTTTTGCAGTTATTATCCGATAAAAACATAATAATGTGCGTAGCGACGGAGACTGATATGATATTCGCAGAAGCGGCGCTTAAAAGAAACGATATTTTAAAATATTTCGATTTTTTGATATGCGCAAAAGAAGTAGGGAAGGGTAAAAAATTCCCTGATATTTTTTTAGAGGCATTAAAAAGACTTTGTCTTAATAAGGAAGATGTTATTATATTTGAAGATTCGTATTACGCAGCAAAAACAGCTAAAGACGCGGGGTTTACGGTATATGCAATACATGATGATTATCACAGTAATCCTCAAGAGATTATTGATATATCAGATAAATACTCAATGGATTATATTGATTACATAAATATGCTATAAAAAATAAGCTGCGTGGCAGCTTATTTTTATGTAAAGTTTCATTAGATTTCATTATTCATAATTTCTTTTAAAATTGTCATTTCCTCTTCTGAAAGCGTAACGCCTTTGCCCATTTTTTCTCCTTCGGGAGACCATTCCCTGATATCATATTTTGGACTTCGATCATTCCAGCTTATTAGATTTACTTCTTTTTTCCACCCGTTTTTTGATTCGCTTAAAACTCCAAGTTTTTTAATGATTTTATAACTTATTTCCGGCATAAATTCGCCTCCTTTTTAAAATGTTATACATCCCATAATGCAGTGCTCATATATTTAAGCCCGGTATCGTTGGCAAGAATTATAATATTTTTGCCTTTAAGCGGACCTGCAAGCAGTTTTGCTGCAGCTGCAGCGTTGGCTCCGGTTGAGAAGCCTGCAAATATTGAATCTTCTGAAGATAATATTCTGCACAAATTAATTGTTTCCTCATCAGAAACATTAATAAATCCGTCAAATAAATGTTTTATATTTTCAAAAAAAGATATTTCACGATAGTATCCTCCGCCCTGAATTATGTGAGCGCCGTGATATTCTTTATCTGCGTAATAAGACGCATTTTGAGGCTCGACTCCGTAACAGAGTATGTTTTTGTTTTTATTCTTAAGCCCCATGCATATTCCTGCGCAGCTGCCGCCTGTTCCTATAAAATCGGCGAAAGCGTCGATTTTGCCTTCGGTCTGGGCGTATATTTCTTCGGCAGTATCAGCCATATGCGCAAGAGGATTGTCTAAATTATCAAACTGCGATGCCATAAAAGCTCCGGTTTGCGTGCATATGCGCTTTGCTTCTTCTTCAGCTAAGGCAAGATCTTTTCCGCTTACTTTGCCTTTTATGCTATCTTCAGCTTGCGGCACAAGTACCACTTCGGCTCCGAGCGCTTTTATCATTTTTACACGCTCCATAGAGTTTCCCGCAGACATTACCGCGGTAAACGGATGCCCGGTTTGTTTGCAGACTATAGCAAGAGCTATACCGGTATTGCCGCTTGTAAGCTCAACTATAGGCTGAGACGGCGCAAGAACGCCGCGCTCGTGAGCTTTATTTATAATGTTTAGCGCAATTCGGTCTTTTTTGCTGCCGCCGGGAAGCAGATATTCAAGCTTTACATATAAATTTCCGTCAAGCCCCAAACGCTTTACTGTGTTTGAAGCGTTTATTATAGGAGTATCTTTAATTACCTGAGTGACATTATCATATATCATTTATATAAGCCCTTTATTTAAGAAAAGAATCGGCAACAGTATCGCATACGTAATCGCAGAATGCGTTGGGAATTATACGCATATAATCAAGTTCATTTTCTTTGACGCATGATGCAATTGCGAATGCTGCGTTTTTCATCATTTCAGGAGTGATTTTTTTAATTCCGTATTTTAGCACACCTTTAAATATGCCCGGGTAAGCAAGCACATTGTTTACCTGATTTGCAAAGTCGCTGCGCCCAGTAGCGACAATTTTGGCACCTGCGTCGTACGCGTCCTGCGGAAGAATTTCAGGTTCAGGATTAGCCAGCGCGAAAATTACGCTGTTTTCATTCATCGATTTTATCATATCTTTAGTTAGCAGTTTTGGTTTTGAAAGACCTATAAAAACATCTCTTCCTATAACGGCATCTGCAAGAGTCCCGTCAATATTACGTATATTTGTAAGAGACGCAATTTCTTTTTTGCTTTCGTTAAGGTCTTTTCTATTTTTAGAAATAATGCCTTTGCTGTCACATATTATAATATCTTTTATACCTGCGTATAAGAGCAGATTGGCAGTTGAAATGCCTCCCGCACCTGCGCCGTTTATAACTATTTTAAGATCACTTAAATTTTTATTCAAAAGCTTTGCCGAATTTATAAGTCCTGCCAGAGTAATTATTGCAGTACCGTGCTGGTCGTCGTGAAAAACGGGGATGTCAAGCTCTTCTATAAGCCGGCTTTCTATTTCAAAGCATCTAGGGGCGGAAATATCTTCTAAATTAATTGCACCGAATGAGGCGCAGATATTTTTTACTATGTTTATTATTTCTTCCGTGTCCTGTGAATCTATGCAAATAGGGAACGCGTTTAAGCCCGCGAAACGCTTTAAAAGCAAAGCTTTTCCTTCCATAACGGGAAGGGAAGCATATGAGCCGATATTACCCAGTCCTAGCACAGCTGAGCCGTCTGTTATTATAGCAACGGTATTTGCTTTAATGGTATATTTATATACATCTTCTTTATTTTCGTGAATTTTAAGGCAAGGACCTGCAACTCCTGGAGAATATACAAGCGAAAGTTCATCGGCATTGTTTGCGCTGATCTTCATTTCTGTCGCAATTTTGCCTCCGAGCTGCTTATGCAATTGTAATGATTTTTCAAAAATATCCATAAATTTAAAGTCCTTTTTTTACAATATGCTAAATTATATACTTAGGTTAAAAAAAAAACAATGTTTTTATAAACAAAAGAGTATTAATTTAAAATCAATACTCCAAGCAAAAACGTTTATTTGTGTATCGTTTATTCAGCTGTATATATTATTTCAGCAGTTTTAAAGTCCTTGTCTATCCAAAGGCCTATTACTTTTTTATCGGGAAATTTTGCTTTTATAAGTTTCGCAGCATTTGCAGTCTGTATATCCTGAGTTTCTTTATTTACAGGATTTCCTGCGCAGTCGTAATGCCCTGCCACGGCAATAACATCCGAGCCGTGAGAAAAAACTGATACATCAACTCTTTTGTAAATATTATCAACAATCGCATTTAAATTGTTTTCCGAAAGAATTTTATTAGGACCGGGTTCGGTTATTACGTCTACATAATCGACGTTAAAAGTTTTTTTCATAAATTCGTTTCCCGCATTCTGGACGCGCCCGTCCATACATGTTATTAATGATGCAAATTTTCCGTGAGACATTATTATCACCTTCCGTATATAAATTAAATGTGCTTTCCGTTTGTTTTAAGAATATCAAAAAATAAATCGGGTTTGTCATTTATTAAAAGCTCTTCGGGGAAATTAAGTTCATTTAAAATGCCGGCTACAGTTGAGAATTCGCCGACATCCATTGAAAAGTGCGCATCAGAGCCAAACGCCGCTAAGCAGTCATATTTTTTGCAGTATTTCGCCATCTGAAACATATTGGCCTCTCCGCCTTTTCGCACGCCGTGCAATGAGCCGTTGTTAAATTCTATCAATGTATTAGTCTGTGCGGCTTTTTTAATGACTGCTTCGTAATTGATGCTAAAAAAAGGAGTGTCCATATGCCCAAGCATGTCTATAAAAGGGTTATCAAGCAGATTAAGAAGGGCTTGCGTTACGTTATTTTCTTTGCTTGGCTGATAAGTATGCTTGTGAAGGGAAGCTATTACAAATTTAATAGCATTTTTCGGCATATTATCTATATCAGTGCTGCCGCAGTCATCAGTAATATTTGCCTCCAACCCTGTAAGCACCCTTACTCCGTTAATTATCTGCGGTATTCTGTGCAGCTCCGCGTAAAACCAGTCGGGCGGAGCGTACGGCATTTTAGGACCGTGTTCCGTAAAGCATAAAATTTCTATTCCTTTAGAAGCCGCCGCCGCGACATTTTCTTCAAGCGTTGAAAAAGCATGATTGCATGCAAGGGTGTGAGTGTGTGTGTCAATAAGATATTTCATTTAAGCCTCTGTATTATTTATCAAAAATCGACATAAAATCATTAGTAAAATCAAAGCCCATGTATAATGCCCTTGTACGAATAGCGGCAGTTTCAATAAGCACCGCTAAATTGCGCCCCACTGAAACAGGGATTTTATATACAGGTATGTTGGTGCCCATAATATCCTCGAACTCAAGTCTATCGCCTAATCTGTCGTAATTGTGTTCGTCATCCATGGGTGCAAGGTCTACTATCATATCAAGGTCTTTTCTTATTCTTATGCAGCTGACGCCGAACAGAACTTTAACATCAATAATGCCAAGACCTCTTATTTCCATAAAATAAGTACCTTCTTTCATGCTTGAACCTACAAGATTACCGTCTGCCGTTTTTACTACTTTTACCAGATCGTCTGCGACAAACCTTCCGCCTCGTCTCAAAATTTCAAGAGCAGTTTCACTTTTGCCTATGCCGCTGATGCCGCGTATAAGCACGCCTACTCCGTATACTTCCATCATTACGCCGTGAACGCCCACCCACTGATAATTGGTGTAGCTTAAATAAGTTGATAGTTTAAATATAAGCGATACGGCGTCCGCGGATGAAGATAGGAGTATGCAGTTATGTTCCTTGCAAACTTGTATTAAAAAATCAACATCCCTTATATTATCGCTTATAATAAGGGCGGGTATTTTATGCATTATTAAGGTTATTACAGAATTCTCTCTCGCGGCTTTATCAAGACTCATTAAATATGCGTATTCTTCCTTGCCTATAACGCAAATATGTTCCGGATTGAAATTTTCATAAAAGCCTGTAAGCTGTAGGCCGCACCTTCTTGCGTTAGTTTGTGTTATGGTTATATCGTCACAGCCTGCGCTGTTTAATATTTTTAAATTGTTGTTCTCACAAAACATTATTAAATTCATTACACTTATACCTCTTTTTGAATTATATAATATTTATGCGCTCAAATAAACAATTTTAATTGTATTTTAAGAACATTTGCTTATTAAATTGCTTGATAAAGGCGTTTTTTTATGATAATATTTATTCAACGTTTTTTTCAATGGGGAGGTTGGATAATGAAATACATCGTAGAAAGAGACTTGTTTATGAGCAAACTCAGAAGCTTTATCAACGAAAAAGCTGAAGAAGGCTATGAACTTGTGGAGGTTTTTGTGTCGGAAGAGGATATAAAAAGAGGGGCGGATTGGGAATCTTGCAGAGCAAGCAAGGTAACTGTTATTATGAAAAAGGCAGAGTAACATTAATATATAAATTAAAAGGTCATTAAGGCCTTTTTTTATTGTTTGAAAATACTATAAAATATAAATATAATTAAGCAACAATATCTAAATTTGAATTTTGATAATTAAGAAGATATAATAGCAA
>JAAZOI010000035.1 GCA_012797825.1 Eubacteriaceae bacterium
AAAGGCGTAAAAACCGCATATGTTACCTTGCATGTAGGGCTTGACACTTTTCGTCCGATAAAGGCGGAGAATATAGAAGACCATAAAATGCACTGCGAATATTACCACATCACAGAAGAAAACGCTGAAATTATAAACAGCGCAAAAAAAAGCGGAAAAAGAATAATATCGGTAGGAACGACATCGATGCGTACGCTTGAAGGATGCCATAAAAAATACGGCAGCATTTTACCTGTAATAGATAATACGGATATTTTTATATATCCGCCGTATGAGTTTAAAGCAGTAGACTGCCTTATTACAAATTTTCACCTGCCGCAGTCGTCGCTTTTGATGCTTGTATCGGCGTTTTATGATAAAGACAAACTGTTTGACGCTTATAATATAGCTAAAGAGAAAGATTACAGGTTTTTTAGTTTCGGAGACGCAATGTATTTGTATTGAGTTATATAAATAAATTAAAAAGGAGTTTAAAATGCAAACTATAAGAACAGCATTAAATTTGCAGACAATTACGCCGTCTATGACGCTTGCCATAACGGCTAAGTCAAAACAGCTAAAATCAGAAGGAAAAGATGTTATAGGTTTCGGAGCGGGCGAACCCGATTTCGATACTCCAGAGCCTATTAAGCAGGCCGGCATCAAAGCTATTAACGACAACTTCACGCGTTACACGGAAGTAAACGGCACAATGGCTTTGCGTCAGCTGATCTGCAAAAAACTAAAAGAAGAAAACAATCTTATCTACGAACCGAAAAATATAATTGTAAACAGCGGAGCGAAGCATAGCCTTTATTTGGCATTATGCGCTGTATTAAACCCCGGTGAAGAAGTAATTATTCCCGTACCGTATTGGGTAAGCTATCCCGAAATGGTAAAAATAGCGGGAGGCGTGCCTGTATTTGTGCAGACTACCGCGAAAAACGGTTTTAAAATGACGCAGGATGATTTAGAAAAAGCGTTAACCAATAAAACGAAGATGATAATGATAAATTCTCCTTCCAATCCTACAGGCAGCGTTTATACAAAAGAAGAATTAGAAGTTGTTGCCAATTTTGCTGTTAAAAATAATCTGCTTATAATGACTGACGAAATATATGAAAGCATAATATACGGGGATGTTAAGCATGTAAGCATAGCGTCTTTGAGTGAAGATATAAAGAAAAACACAATAACAATAAACGGACTTTCAAAAACATACGCAATGACAGGCTGGAGAGTAGGCTATGCCGCTGCTGAAGAAGATATTATAAAGGCTATGAGCAGCATACAAGGTCATACGGTATCTCACCCCGCTTCAATAGCGCAAAAAGCTGCTGAAGCTGCGTTTTCACTGGATAAATCGGTAGTGGAAGATATGGTTGCGCAGTATGATGAAAGAAGAAAATATATGATGAAATATATTGACGACGAGATAAAAGATTTGTCATATATTATGCCTGACGGCGCTTTTTACCTTTATGTCGACATTTCAAAAACATTCGGTAAAACTTATAACGGAGTGAAAATTAATTGCGCTTTGGATTTTGCGAGTGCGCTGCTTGAAAATTACCTTGTAGCCGTAATACCGGGTGAAGGGTTCTGCACATATGAATACATACGTCTTTCATACGCAACGTCAATGAAGAATATTATAGAAGGATTAAAAAGAATAAGAGATTTCTTGAATCAATAAATAATGGAAAACAATACAAATTATTATGCAAATCCGTTAAGCGAGCGTTATGCCTCAAAAGAAATGCAGAAAATATTTTCTGCGGATAATAAGTTTTCAATGTGGAGAAAACTTTGGGTTGCGCTTGCTAAAGCGGAAAAAGAGCTGGGGCTTGACATTACCGAAGAGCAAATAGAGCAGATGCAGGAAAATATTTATAATATCGATTATATAAAAGCGTCAGAATATG
>JAAZOI010000036.1 GCA_012797825.1 Eubacteriaceae bacterium
ATAGTATTCATAAGGCAGCGGGTAAATATACGCGTAATCAGGCATAGTCTGATGAAAAGCTGTGTCAAATACTCCAACCATAGGAATATCGCCAAGTATTGCTTTGCATGCTTCAATACCCATCAGGTTAGGCGGATTGTGAAGCGGTGCGAGCGCAACGCAGTCTTCCAATGCTTGTACAACTTCTTTTGTAAGTTTTACCGAAGAAGCAAATTTTTCCCCCGCGTGAACAACCCTGTGTCCTACAGCTGAAATTTCGCTCATGTCTTTAATAACTCCGCATTTAGGGTCAACAAGCGCGTTCATTAAAATTCTAAGCGCGTCTTTGTGGTCTTTCATAGGCTGTTCAAAAACAGCATTATCTTTTCCTGTCGGCTTATGAGTAAGAACAGAACCCTCTATCCCGATACGTTCGGCAAGCCCTTTAGCCAACACTGATCTGTCTTCCATATCAAATAATTGATATTTTAAAGAAGAACTTCCGCAATTAATAACTAGTATTTTCAATTAATTATCCTCCAATAAATTATGATAAAATAACACCATAACATTATATATTACGTATATTTTATTTTCAATAAATAAATAGTTTTGCGCTTTAAGTAAACTATAATGATATATAATATATGCAAAATATTTTTATTTAAAGGTGCTCATATGATATCTGCAGGCATTGTAGCGGAATATAATCCGTTTCATAACGGACATTATTACCATATAAATAAAACCAAATCTCAAACCGGCGCAGACGTAATAATATGCGTGCTTTCCACTGACTTTGTTCAGCGCGGCGAGGCCGCTGTCTGCAATAAATTTCTGAGGGCGCAAATGGCGCTAAGCGCGGGAGCCGACCTTGTTGTTATGCTTCCTTTCGCTTACAGCTGCCAAGGCGCCGAAATTTTCGCTTACGGTTCGGTAAATATTTTAAACCAACTCTCATGTGACTATATTTCCTTCGGATGCGAAGACGATAATTTGCAGAAGTTAAATAAAGCAGCTGAAATATTATCTTTTGAAGAAAATAACTTTAAAGATTCATTAAAAAATCATCTTTTCCAAGGCAGATCCTATGCCAAATCAAGGCAGCTTGCGGCAGAGGAATATAACCCCGAATTAAATGATATTCTGTGCAGCCCCAACAATATTCTTGCAGTTGAATATTTAAAACAAATTATCTTAAATAATTATCCGATAAAACCGCAAGCGGTAAAACGTGCTGGCGCAAATCATAATTCTCTGCAGACAGATTCTGTTTTTGCTTCTGCGTCGCAGATTAGACAAATGCTCAAAGCTAAAGATAACGGATATATAAACTATGTTCCGGGTTTTACTGCTAATATTTTAAAAGATATAAAAATAAACGATATTGAAAATTATAAAAATATAATATATCAAAATTTGCTTGTAAGCTCTGCGGAAAAACTCAGCGCTTATCCCGATATATCCCTCTCTCTTGCAAATAAAATAATTAACAACTTCAGCCGGTTTACAAGCGTATCCGATTTTATTGACAAAATGTCTGATAAACATCATACGAAGTCACGCATCAGCCGAAGCCTCTGCCATATAATCTGCGGTTTTGATATCCCTTACGCAGAGCTTAAAAGCCAACCCGTTCCTTATATAAGATTACTTGGATTCAATGAAAACGGCAGAAAATATCTAAGCCATATAAAAGACAACAAAAACATTGTTTCAAATACAAATGATTTTTTCGCTTCATCAACAGGTTTCGCAAGGCGTATATTTACTTACGACTTAATTGCTTCCGATTTATTTAATCTTGGTATCGGTGCGCCTAAAGGTATTGATTATAAAACTGTTCCCATTTATTTTGATTAATAATACCCTGTTTATCATTACTTGTAGTCTTTGCGCATAACTTTTATTAATTATAAGTTATGGAGTAAAAATGAAAAAATCTAACATTTTAATTTGCGGCATTTTTCTGCTGTTGTTAGTGTTTTGCTTCAAATATCCGGTGCAAACATACGAAAGTGCGAAATATTCGTTTTTATTATGGCTTAATAAGCTTGCTCCGTTTTTGTTCGTTTTTTTCATACTTAATAAAATTCTTATAGATTTCGGCATCATAAATATTTTGAAGCCTTTTTTTTATCCTTTATCAAAATTATATAACGTAGCTCCTCTTTCTTTTTTTGCTGTTTTAGCGGGATATTTGGGTGGTCAACCTGCAGGCATTAAAATAGCGTGCGATATGTACTCATCTGGCAAAATTTCCAAACATGACGCCACCTGCGTAACAACATTTTGCTCAATAACTTCTCCCGGTTTTATATTAAGCAGCCTTGGGATATTGTTCTATAATAACAGCACTGTAGGAATAATACTGCTTATATCTTCTATTCTTTCTGCGCTTATAGCGGGGCTTTTATTTGTAAATAACACAGTTCCCCTTGCGTCTTTTGAATCTCCTGCAATGAAAAGTACTGATTTGAATTTTACAAAAACATTTATCGCATCAGTAAGCGACAGTATGTATACAGTACTGCTTGTCGGAAGCTATATTGTATTTTTCGGAATTTGCGTGGGAATATTAAATGCGAGCGGCTTTTTTGATTTTATTACAGCCATAATAAGCAACATAGGAATAACTTTGCCGAAAGGCTTTACAACGGGCTTTCTATGGGGAGTGGTAGAGATAACCGGGGGATGCGATAAAATTTATATGCTTGACATATGTCTTACAGCGAAAATAATTTTTACCTCATTTATCATAAACTGGGGCGGGCTTTCTGTTCACGCTCAGTGCATATCTTTTCTTGAAAACGCCGGTTTAAGCAAAGCTCCTTATTTAAAAGCAAAATCAGTGCAGCCGTTTATCGCCGCACTGATAACTTATGTTTTATGTATGGTTTTATTTTAAGTATTTTTTCTCTTTATGCTTTTTAGTTGATTTCTGTTTTCTTCAAGAATTTCGTTAGTCTTCTTAAGATCATCCTGAATCCTCTTAATAATTCCCTCGGAATATTCCGCGCAGCCTGATACTATTTCTTTGGCGTTTGCTTCTGCTTTTGCTATTATTTTTTTTGCTTTTTCTTCACTTTCTTTAATTGTCGTCTCTGCCTGGCTGTATGCGTTTTTTGCAACTTCGTCGCTGTCTATAAGCTCTTTCTGCTTTTTCATTGCGCCTTCAATTAGCGCTTTCGCTTTAGTCTGCGCGGCAGCAATAATTCTGTTTTCTTCCTGCTTTATTCTTCTCGCTTCAAGCACTTCTTCAGGCAGCCTCATCCTTATTTCGTCTATGATATCAATTATATCATCGGGATTAAGCATGATTTTTTTATTTGACAGAGGAACCGTGTTGCTTCTTCTAACTATTTCTTCCAATTCATCAATTAATTCTATTACTTTCAATCTTTATTCCTCCATTTTTCTATAATAGCATCTTTTACGTGCTCGGGCACCAGCCCTGCAATGTCTCCGCCGTAAAAAGCCACTTCTTTTATAATGCTTGAGCTTATAAAAGAATGATCTACCGCAGATACCAATAATACTGTCTCTACATCATTTTCAAGTCTCTTATTCATCAGAGCCATCTGAACTTCTATTTCATAGTCGGTAATAGCTCTTAATCCTTTGAAAATGGCATTTGCTCCTTTTTCCCTGCAAAAATCCACAAGCAGCCCGTCGTATGAAACTACTTCAATATTATGTATGTCTTTAACCGATTCCTTAATAAAATTTACCCTTTCTTCAGCAGTAAACATATATTTTTTGCTTCGGTTTACCAAAACTGCGACATACAGCTTTTCAACTAATTTCGATGCTCTCCAAATAATATCCAAATGTCCGTTTGTAATCGGGTCAAAACTCCCCGGATATACTGCTGTACTCATTAACTGATCCTTTCGTAAATTGATAATGTTGTATCTGAATATTTTTTCTGTTTTGTAAGTTCCATGCTTTCACAGGAATTTATAATACTTCCGCTGTCATGCTCAATTATCAATAAACCGCCTTCTTTAAGTATACCTGCTTGCTGCACTTTTAAGACAATATCACATACTCCGTCCATAGCATAAGGCGGATCTAAAAATATTATATCAAAATTATATTTATTTTGTTTAATAAAATTAAAAAAATTATCTTTTATAACAATACTGTTCTCTCTAACACCTGTATTTTCTATATTTTTCTTTATAATATTAATACTTGCCTGATTATTGTCGATAAAAACGCATTTTCCCGCCCCTCTGCTTATAGCTTCAATCCCCACAGCTCCGCTCCCCGCAAATCCGTCTAAAAATACGCTGTCTTCAATATAAGCAGCAATTATATTAAATATCGCCTCTCTTACTTTAGCTCCCGTCGGGCGAATATCGTTATTTTTTAAAGTTATTACCAGTCTTCCTTTTGCTTTCCCGCCGATTATTCTCACGCTTACTTCTCCTAATTATCTATAACATCCGATTGGTTTAAATAAAATAAATTTAATATCTTATTAATAGTATCGCTGTATTTTTCATCCGAACACATCATATCCGCCGCTTTATTTGCTTTATAAATTAATTCGGGATTTTTATAAATATCGGCATATTTAAAATTAAACATCCCGTGCTGTCTGTAGCCGAACATCTCGCCTGGCCCCCTTAAATATAAATCCTGCTGCGCAATTTCAAATCCGTCGGAAGAATTTTTAAGTATTTCTATGCGTTTTGCTGCCATTTCCGACTTTGAGTCAGTCAGCAGTATGCACTGCCCTTGCGCGCTGCCTCTGCCGTCTCTTCCCCGAAGTTGGTGCAGCTGAGAAAGTCCGAATCTTTCAGCATTGTTTATAACAATTAAATTCGCATTTGCAACATCAACTCCTACCTCAATAACGGTAGTAGCAACCAATACGCTTATTTCATTGTTTATAAACTTGTTTGTTATATTATCTTTGTCCTGCGCGCTCATTTTGCCGTGAATATAGCCTATATTGATGCCGCTTAAGTCTTTAGATAATTCTTTATACTGCTGTTCTAGTGAAAATATATTTTCATCCTCATCCGGCTCAATTCCCGCGCACACTATATAGCATTGCTGAGCTGATTTTACTTTATTTTCTATATATTTGTACAGTCTTTTCTTATTTGAATAATCCGTAGAATAAGTAAGCACAGGTCTCCGCTCAGGCGGCATCTGGTCTATTATACTGACATCAAGATTCGCATACAGAGCCATTGATAAAGTTCTTGGTATGGGCGTTGCGCTCATCATTAAAATATGCGGATTTTTTCCTTTGTTTGCAATGCGCGCTCTCTGCGCCACTCCGAATTTATGCTGTTCATCCGTTATTACAAGTGCTAGATTATTATATTCAATATCACCTGAAAACAAGGCGTGCGTTCCTATTGCGATAATTCCTTCTTCTTGCCTAAGCGCTTTTTTAGCCTCTTCCCTGTCTTTTGAGGATGACGTCAATAAAACGGCCTTGACATTGAATATATCTGTAAGCTTTTTTATGTTTTCAAAATGCTGCTTTGCAAGCATCTCGGTAGGCGCGATAAACGCCGACTGGTAACCGTTTTTAGAAGCGTTTATTAAAGCATAAAATGCCACAATAGTTTTTCCGCATCCCACATCGCCCTGCACCAGCCTGTTCATTACCTGAGCATCTTTTCCCATATCAAAAATTATATCATTAACGGCATTTATTTGAGCCTCAGTCAATACATAATTTAAATTCGCCGTAAATTTTTCTCTGATTAAGTCATTAATAATAAAATTATTTTTCCTTCCGGTAATTTCTTTTTTTCTTTGTTTTAAGTATAGTATTGCGGAAAATACTTCATCAAATGCAAGCCTGTCTCTTGCAGGTATTATATCGCTTTTATTTTCGGGTAAATGAAGGCAAAGTATCGCTTGCCTTATATCCATAATGTCAAGCTCGTTTTTAATTTCATTTGTAAGCAAATCGCAAATATTATTTTTGCACAGACTAAGAGCGTTATTAATTATCAGTCTGAATGTGTTTTGTGAAATATTTATATTCTGCGGTATTCTGTACTCGGCAAATATTTTAAGCGCGGAAGATAAATCATTATATTCAAATACCGATTTAGGATTAGTTATTACAAATCCTTGCCGAATTGCCTCTATCCATCCATATACGTAATACTCTTTATCCATTGCAAATCTTGACGCGCTGTATGAAGCGTTATATATAACTATGCTGCCTTTAATTCCGCTGCTAACGGCATTTATTTTAACAACACTTTTTCTGTTTTTTAAATAACTTATTTTAGCGTTTGATGTTACTTTAATTATAACGCCCGCATAACAGCTTTTTTCAATATCAGCGATATCAGCAAGTTGCGTTCTGTCTTCATATGATTTTGGTATATACATCAAAAGGTTATATAGAGAAAAAATGCCCATATCCTTAAGGGCATTCTCTCTTTTATCAGCTATACCTTTTATTTGTTTTAATTCAATATTTTGTTCTTTTAAATAAAATAACATAAATAATTTCTTACTCTACCGATACTATATAATAATATAAGGGCTGTCCGCCGTACTGCAGTACAACATCGATATTGCTATACATCTTTTCAATTTTCTTATGAAGTCTTTCGGCGTCTTTTTCTTCTACTTCTTCTCCGTAATAAATATAAATAAGTTCGGTATCTTTGTCCGCCATATTCGAAATAAGCTCAATTGCGGTCTTTTCCGGGGAAGTCGTTACCGTAACTATTCCGTCTCTGTCGCTGATTCCTATTATGTTGCCTTTTTTTATAGTTTTATTTCCGATATTCGTATCGCGTACAGCGAAAGTAACCTGACCTGTTTTTACGTTTTTAATCGCATTATTAATATTTTCTATATTTTCCTCATTATCCGCATTTTCATCGTAAGCAAGTATAGCGGCTATTCCCTGAGGTATTGTTTTGGTGGGTATTGCTACAATGTTTTCTCCTGACAGCTCTTTTGCCTGGTTAGCCGCAAGAATAATATTTTTATTGTTCGGAAGTAAATATATCACGTCAGCGTTTATAAATTCAATTTCATCTAAAAAATCCTGAGTGCTGGGGTTCATTGTCTGCCCGCCTTGAATAATATTGCCAACGCCTAAATCCTCAAAAATTTTGCTTAGACCGCTTCCCGCAGATACTGTCACGAAAGCAAATTTTGAGCGTTTTTCAGGTTTTTTTCTTGAAAATGCGCCGTCTTGCATCAAAGTGTTTTCGTGCTGCAGTTTCATATTCTCAATTTTTACATCAATAAGCTCTCCGTGAACCAAACAGTGAGATATGACTTTTCCGGGGTCGTTGGAATGAATATGTATTTTTATTACATCTTCATCTCCTATTACAAGCATGCTGTCGCCAAGAGGCGCCAGTTTTGTGCGTAGAGTGGGGGCTGTTGAAGAATCTCCCTGTATCATAACCTCTGTGCAGTACAAAAACTTTATATCGTGAGATACCGATGTATCCGCGATTTTCTGAGTGCCTTTTGCCTGTGAAAAGTCTTTATCTTCTATTTTTTCGCCTTTAATAGAAGCAAGATAACCTTTGAAAATATATATAAGTCCCATTCCGCCGGCATCAACTACACCGGCTTCTTTTAATACCGGAAGCATGTCCGGAGTTTTTGCGAGTATTACCTCGCCGTGAGCTATTATATCCTCTAAAAATTTTTCTATTTCTTCATATTTGCCGCAGTTTGCCACAGCAAATGCTCCCATTTCGCGGGCTACAGTTAAAATAGTTCCTTCTGTAGGTTTTATTACAGCTTTATATGCCATGTCGGAAGAAGATTTTAAACAATCAGCAAATTGTGAAACGTTTAATGTATTTCTTTCCTTGCATCCTTCATAAAACCCTCTGAAAAGTTGTGAAAGTATAACGCCGGAATTGCCTCTTGCGCCCATCAAAGCGCCGGACGACATTAGTTTGGCAATGCTTTTCACATTTATTTCATCTGCTTTTTGCACATTTTTTGCCGCATAACTTATGGTCAGCGACATATTGGTTCCCGTGTCTCCGTCCGGGACAGGAAAAACATTAAGACTGTTTACTTCATCTTTGTTTATCTCTAAATATGCAGCAGCATATATTATGGCATCTTTCAATGCCTGTCCGCTAATTGTATTCATTGTTGCACCTTTTAAGTCTTAAACTCTTACACTTTCTACATAGATGTTAATTTTCTTTACTTTAATATCGGTTGCGAGTTCAACATTATATCTTACTTTTTCTACAACGTTTTCTGCCACTGTTTGAAGCTTAACTCCGAATTCAAAAATTACAAATAAATCTATAATAATGCCGTCGCCGTCTTGTGTTATTCTGACGCCTTTAGAACCTTGTTCTCTTTTTAAAAGTTCTACAAGCCCGCAATGCTTTTTGGCCAAACCGACAAGACCGTAAGAATCCATTGCCGCAAAAGCTGCAATTTTCGCTATCATACGCTTAGACATTTTAATAAGTCCATATCTGCTTTCAGCGTCTATATACATTAAGACACCTCCTTTGTTCGTATTTTACTTCATTTTTTTGTTTTTATCAAGTTTTGTTATAATTTATTGTATATATTTAAAAACTTTTAAAAAAACATTTGCAAATTTATATTTTTTAGTGTTATAATATTTAACGCTCTATGCAAATACTAAGGAGGTATTAACATGGCGAAACAATGTTATGTATGTGAAAAAAAACCGATAAGCGGAAATACTGTAAGCCATTCTAATAGACATACGCATCGTGTTTGGAGACCTAACTTAAGAAAAGTAAACATCATTGAAAACGGCACTCCCAAACAAGTATATGTGTGCACTCGCTGTCTGCGTTCAGAAAAGGTTACACGTGCTTAGTAAAATAATTATCAAAAAATGATATAAAAACAGACATATATTATATTTTGTCTGTTTTTTTCATTATTTGCGAAAAATCTTATTCCACCCTCCGCATGTAAGCATATAATAAACAAAAGGTATTGCGGCGGCAATAAGACATATGTACCAAAACCGCTTAGGCAGCGCCAAAACAAGCAATATACCTATTACCAGAAAATTAAATATGTCGCATGTTTTTTTTGACATCATTTTAATCACATCCAGACAAATTAAAATATTAGCTTTTAAATCATAATATTAAAATCCATAAGAAATGTGCATTTTTATTTTTAATAATTATCCTGAGTAATTACAATTAAAGCCGTTCCGCTGTTTATTTTTATTTCTACAGTGTCATTATCCGCATAATTGCTTACGCCGTACGGGTTTTCCTTAGTCATCACCGCGTTAAAAAGCGGATATGAAAATCCCTTTAAATAAATGCCGTCAATTACGTCGCTGTAAGGCAGAACCGAAATAGTTTTATTCTTAACTCCCGATAAGCGGATATAATTGTTTATTAAAAATATTTCATTATATTCATTAACAATTCTTACTTTGGATAAATTATCAAAGCTATATTTTAATAAGTATACATTAACGAGTGAATGGTCAAGTCTTGTGCCCAATACTCCGAAAAGTACAATATCGTTATATCCGTTCTCCATAGCATATTTTAAGCATAAAGAAACATCAGTAAAATCTTTTCGCTTCTGATAAGTTACAATTTTTGTTTTTTATTTTATAAAATCATATTCTTCTTTTTCAACAGAATCAAAATCTCCAAGGAGAACATGCGGTATAATGCCGCATTTTAACGCCGTTTTAAGCCCGCCGTCGGCGCATATAATAATATCCGGATTATATTTATATAAATAATCTTTATAATAATTTAAATCGCTATACGTACCGTTGCCTAAGATTACAGCTTTCATTTTTTGTAGCTCCTCGGATTAGAAGAAATTTCATTTTTTATATTTATATAGCTTTCATATCTGCTTTTACTTATTTCATCGTTTTTTACCGCTGCTTTAATTCTGCAGTCCGGTTCTTGATCATGCATGCATGAAGCATACTTGCACATTCCTTCAAATTTTGAAAATTCCGCAAAACAATACTTAAGATTTTCTATATCTATTTCAGACATATCAATATTTGTAAATCCAGGAGTATCAGCAATATAAGCACTCTCATTTAATGTAAGCAATTCCGTATGCCTTGTAGTATGTTTGCCTCTGCCTATTTTTTCACTTATTTCTCCGGTGTTTAAATAAAAGTCCGGACAAATGCAGTTCAGAAGCGTGCTTTTGCCGACGCCGGAAGGTCCGGCAAGCACTGTGGTGTTATTGTATAAAGCATCTTCAATACTGCCTATTGCTTTGTTCTTCGCATTGATAAAATGTATATTGTAAGGCGTTTTTTCATATATTCGTTTGATTTCATTTATTTTTGCGGCATCGGCAAGATCTGTTTTATTAAAACATATTATTACTTTTAGATTTTTATCTTCACAAATTGCCGTCAGTTTATCAAGAATTAAAAAATTCGGCTCAGGTTTTAAGCAAGCCATTACAATCATTACCTGGCTTACGTTTGCTACATTGGGCCGAATGAGCATATTTTTCCGCTCCGATATTTGGCTGATAACATACCCGTTGTCTTTGAATTGCACAATAACATCATCGCCTACTGTAGGCGTGATATTTTTGTTTCTGAATATTCCTTTTACACTGCATGTTATTAAATTTTTATCGTCAGTAAGAACAGTATAAAATCCTCCGACACCTTTTGTAATTTTGCCCTTCATGTCTCCTCATCAGTTAAACGTGATAATTCCGGACTGCTTTTCAATATTGTCTATATATATTTTATAATATTCAGTTCCGACACCGTTTAAGGTAACAGCAAACACTTCATTTGATTTGCGGCTGCTTTCATACTGAGTGCTTATATTACCGTCCTGGTCAATTAAATCAACTCTTACATATACATTCCTTACAGGTCCGCTTACTAAATCCGATAAATCAATAGTAATATTTTTTGATGTAATCTTTCCTTTGCTTATAGTAAGAGTAACGCCCTGCGTTTTGTCCACCAGATTATTTGCGAGCGGATTCTGACCGCATACCAATCCCTTGCTGTATTGCGTGCTTACTTCATATTTTACGCTGGTCAAATTCAACCCCATTTTTACAAGCGCAGCCCTTGCGTCATCTTCTGTCATACCTATAAGATTAGGCATTACATAAGTTTCTTTTCCCTTGCTTACATATAAAATTACGCTTGTGCCTTCCAAAACTTTTTCGTTTGCTTTAGGGCTTTGATCATATACTAAATTAACATCATATTGATCGTTAAATTCTTTGTTTACTTCACTTACAATCAAGCCGGCGTTTTCAAGTGTGCTCCTGGCGTTTACTTCAAATTGTCCTGTAACATCCGGCATTACAATCTCTTTGGGTCCTGCGCTCAGCACAATTTCAACAGGCATTGATTTCTTAATATATTCTCCCGCTTTTGGGTTTTGACTTATTACAGAATCTTTCGGCACTACAAGACTGCCTTGTTGCAGCGCTATGTCATATTTAAGCCCCGAAGCTTTAAGCGTTTGTTTTGCCTGTTCAATATTCATTCCTTCAATGTTGGGAACTTCAATTTTTTTGTTTCCGCTTATTGTATAAACTGAAATAACAAAAATAAGCATAACCAAAAAAATTAATGATGCAAAAATAATCCTTTTTCTTTCTTTAAAGAAAATTAGTGCGCTTTTTCTAAAATCAAATTTTTCATAAGTTTCTGCAGGCTCATCATGTCCCTGCGTTAATATTATTCTCTCTTCGGGAGGCTTGGGTTTTGAGTAAGATTTTATCGAATAGGCTTTTTCTTTTTTTGATTCTTTTACTTCTTCATTATTCTCAAGTTTTGTATAAGGGTTATTCTTTGCTTTTATTATCGCGTTCATCAATTCGAGCGCGTTCTGATATCTTCTTTCAGGAAGTTTTTCAGTCATCTTATTAGTTATATCAGCTACTGCTTGAGGTATATTTTGAGTTACTGTTTCAATATGAGGCACATTTGACTGAATGTGTTGAATTGCAATGCTTACCACGGTATCGCCTACAAACGGCAGTATTCCTGTAAGCATTTCATACATCATTATGCCAAGCGAATATAAATCGCTTCGCTCATCAACAAATCCGCCTCTTGCCTGTTCGGGAGATATATAATGCACGCTTCCTATAGCGTCGCCGTCGGAAGTAACAGTAGTGCTTGTAACCGCCTTTGCTATACCAAAGTCCGAAACTTTTGGTATACCGTCATCAGTCATTAATATATTCTGCGGTTTTATATCTCTATGTATAATATTGTTTCTGTGCGCTGTATCAAGAGCCGATGCAATTTGCAGCGCAATCGCCAGCGTCTCTTTCCACGTAAGACATCCGCGTTCTTCGATGTATTTTTTTAATGTCTGCCCTTCTATAAGCTCCATTACAATATAATGAAGACCGTCTTCTTCCCCTACGTCAAACACGTTTACAATGTTGGCATGCGTTAGTTTTGCCGCCGCTTGCGCCTCGCGCTTGAACTTTTTCAAAAACTGCTCATTGCTTACGTATTCTTCTTTAAGCACTTTTATGGCGACATAACGGTCTAACAGGGTATCATATGCTTTATATATTACCGCCATGCCTCCAACGCCTATTTTCGCTATTATTTTATATCGATTGCTAAGTAGTTTACTGCTTGCCATCATTTACTCCTGTTTCAAAAACTATTACTGAAATATTATCGAGTCCGCCCGCTTTATTGGCGGTGAAAATAAGCTTGTCAGCTGCCGCATCGCAGCTGTTATTTTTTACTATTTCTTCGATTTCTTCATCTGTTACAAGGGATGTGAGCCCGTCAGTGCACATAAGCACTTTTGTCGGTTTTTGCAGCACAACTTCTTTTACATCAGGTATAAGTTTTTCATTGCTGCCCAAGGCTTTTAACAGTATATTTCTGTTGGGATGAACAGCGGCTTCATCTTTTGTAATTTTGCCCTCGTCTACCAGTTTTTGCACTAAAGAATGGTCTTTTGTAATTTGCGTAATGCCGTTTTTATTTATTGTATATACCCTGCTGTCTCCTATATGAAACACTACCATTTTCATATTAAAAATAATGCAAACAGTAATGGTTGTGCCCATTCCTTTTAAATTATCGTCTTTATTTGATTTTTTTAATATTTCGTCATTTATGTTCTTAATAATGTCTTCAAGGTTTTTTACATATTCTTCAAGGTTTTCACCGTCTAAATCAATCAGTTTTTTTCTTAATATATTTAATGCTGTTGTTGATGCTGTGCCGCCTGCCTTATGTCCGCCCATGCCGTCTGCGACGGCACATACAAATATATCGTTTCTGCTGTTAAACAGCGTCATAACTGCATCTTCATTTTTTTGTCTTACTTTTCCTACATCTGTTCGATACGCTACGTTCATAACTTAACCTTCCTTATATATCCCGGCCCTCAGTTGACCGCATGCTGCATTAATGCTGCTCCCAAGCGTTCTTCTTATTGTCGTGTTAATGTTATTTTTTGTAAGAATATCATAAAAATTTTTTATATTGTTTTCGCTGCTTTTTTTAATTTCTTTTCCTTCTACTTCATTTACAGGTATTAAATTTACAAGGCAGTTTAGCGTTTTAATTTTCTTTGCCAATTGCTCCGCATGATAAGCAGTGTCATTCTGTCCTTCTATTAAAGCGTACTCAAAAGTTACTCTTCTTTTTGTTTTTTCGATGTAATATAAGCAAGCTTTTATTAACTCATCGATCGAAAATTTTTTAGCTACAGGCATTATTTTTTCTCTTTGCATCTGTATGGGATTGTGCAGAGATACCGAAAGATTTATTCCCGCCCCGCTGTCCGCAAGAGAGTATATTTTATCAGCAAGTCCGCATGTCGATAGTGTAATGCTGCGCTTTGATATATTCAGAGTGTCTTTATCTGATACAATATTTAAAAACTCCATACTATTATCAAAATTCGCAAGCGGCTCTCCGCTTCCCATCATTACAATATTATCTGCTCTTTTATTCGCGTCTTTTTGTATTGTGTATATCTGTGAAAGCATTTCGCCGGCGGTTAAATTTCTTATCAGCCCGCCTTTGGCCGAAGCGCAGAAAGCGCAAGCCATACCGCATCCTGCCTGAGTGGAAATGCATACACTCATTCCGTGTTTATAATTCATCAGCACTGCTTCAATTTGCAGGTTATCTTCTGTTTTAAGTAAATATTTTATAGTATCTGTTTTATTCTCTTTGATTTTTTTGATAATCTGCATGTGATATATATAATATTTGTACTTAAGTTCCTGCCGTATTGAACTCGGTAAATTGCTCATCTCGTCAATAGCGTCTATTCCTTTATATACCCACTCAAATATTTGACCGGCCCTGTATGCAGGCCAATTATTTTCTTTTACTATTTTTTGTATATCGGCTTTGCTAAGCCCGAAAAGATTTATCATATTATACTTATCCAATATATATTTTACAATATAATTATACTTTTTCTATGTTAACTTTTTACCAATTTGCATATATAAAATCCGTCTCCGAAAAACTCATGGCTGTAAAGCTTGATTTCACCTTTTGAAGATATGTCTATATTGTCGTAAAATTTCTCGGGAAATACAATATCCTCTAACGAAAATTCGTTGTTATCATTAAGAAACTTGCGTATTTGAAGCTCGTTTTCCTCCGGATTTATACTGCATGTGCTGTATAATAAAACTCCGCCTTTTTTTACATATTTAGCTGCGTTTTTAAGCATGCTTTCCTGCATTTTAATTAGGTTCTGTATATCCTGCTGACTTAAACGCAGTAATATTTCCGGTTTGCGTCTTATTACTCCAAGTCCGCTGCAAGGAGCGTCGAGTAATACTTTATCAAATTTTTCATAGAACTCTTCGCAATATTCTTCCGCATCGTTTTTTATAACTTCTATATCCGCTCCGAAGCATTTAAATATGTTTTTCATAAATTCAATTTTATGTTTATAAATATCGCATGCCGTTATTTCTGCCTTATTGCCGGTAAGCGAAGCTATGTGAAGGCTCTTGCCTCCTGGTGAAGCGCACAAATCAATTATGCTGTCGCCTTCTTGCGCTCCAAGCGCGTACGCGCATAACGCAGCTGAAATATCCTGTACCGATATTGTGCAGTTTTTCATCAGTTCATTATTTAACACGGCGCTTGGTTTTAATGCCTTAAACACATCAGGCATAAAAGTCGCTTCGCAGATTTTTTCTTCCCTATTCAATTCCTCATACACATCCTGCGGTGCACTTTTTAACTTGTTTACTCTTACAAACATATCGGGACTTTTTAAAAAGTCTTCTTCCATCGTTTGCAGGAATACGTCGTCATAAAATCTGCTCAAATAAATAGTGAGCCAAAGTGGTATATCCGAATCATTTTTAATATTTTCAAATTCTTTTTTTCGCCTTATTGCGTTTCTTAAAACTGCGTTTACAAACGATCCGGTCTTATTAGATACAAAAAGTTTCGCAAGATTAACGCAGTCGTTAACTACCGCATAAGCGGGAACCCTGTCCATAAAATAAAGCTGATAAATCCCTGCTTTTAATATTACTTGAATTTCAGGCTTTATTTTGTCATAATCCACCGATGACAGCTTTTTAACAACTTCGGATAAAAATATATCTTTTTTTATGGTACCGAATATTATGTTTGTCGCAAGAGCTTTATCTTCATCTTTTTTTAAAGCATTAAAGTGCTTTTTTATTGATAAATTCGAATACGCGTCATTGTAATAAACATCGAAAAGCACTTTATACGATATGTTTCTTGCAATGCCCGTACTGTGATAATCTGCCATATTAGTTATCCTGCCGACTGTTTCTTAACAATATCATTCTGGCTAATTGAAGAATTGCCATAAGCAGAGCGGCAACGTATGTCAGCGCAGCTGCGCTAAGTACTTTTTTTACGCCTTGTACATCTTCTTCATCCCCAAAAGTCATTGTATCTATCTGAGCAACGGCTATTCTACTGGCATTGATTTCAACAAATAATGTTGCAATATGAAAGATCACAGCAAAACAAAAAATAAATATACCTAGATTCATCATAAAAGCACCGCTTTGTCTGCTTATAGCCAGCCCTATAATAAATATAATCCATGATGCGTTTGTAGCAAAATTAGCAATTGGGACAATCGAGTTTCGAAATGCAAGCGGCGCGTATCTCGTTGCGTGCTGTATGGCATGCCCCGCTTCGTGGGCCGCTATGCCTATCGCCGCTATGCTTGTTGAACTATATACCCCTTCCGATAACCTTAGAACGCGGCTTCGCGGATCGTAATGATCTGTAAGGCTTCCTCTTATATGCTCTATATCTACATTATTAAGCCCGGCGGAATCCAATATGCTCCTTGCCGCCTGGTCTCCCGATATATTTCTTGAATTTCCTACTCTGCTGAATTTTGAATAAGTGGTGTTTACTTTAATGCTTGCGTATATGCTTATTAAAAGTCCGGGTATTAATATATAGAAAAATCCACCGTATAAATACATCATAATATCATCTCCTTTTTAGCTGCTAGGATAAAAATTTGCTTTCTAAGTTATATCCTATTATAAACTGTTTATCTGTTAATTCTTTTTTTCCTTCCAGCTGAACTTTTTTCAGTTTCAGCCCTTTATCATTCGTCTTTACAACAAAGCCGTTTACTTTATCAAAATATATTATATCCCCTGCTTTGTTATTAAATGTTTCGCCTAATATTTCGCTTTCATAAATTTTTAATATTTTGCCGTCTATATAACATCTTGCCGCAGGGTAAGGGCTTAATCCTCTTATTTTGTTATTAATATTTACACAATCATCATTAAAATTAATAAACAACTCTTCTTTCGTTATTTTGCCTGCAATGCTTGCAAGAGTATTGTCCTGCTTTTTTGCTTTTGACAAATAACCTTTGACATCGCATAAAAATTCTTCTATCATACTCGCGCCAAGCAATGCAAGCTCATCATGAAGCTGTCCGGCAGTCATATTATCGTCAATAAAAATTTCTTTTTGTATTATAATATCTCCCGTATCCATTCCCCTGTCCATTTTCATAATAGTAATGCCGCTTACGCTCTCTCCGTTAATTATCGCCCTGTTTATCGGAGCCGCTCCTCTGTATTTCGGAAGCAGAGACGCGTGAATATTTACACATCCGTATTTGGGAATATTTAAAAGCTCCTGTTTTAAAATCTGCCCGTATGCAGCAGTTATAAGCAAATCGGGATTGCAGCTTTTAATTATATCAAGGCTTTGTGATGAGTTTATGTTGTCAGGCTGAAATATCTCAATATTATTCTCTATGCCTGCCTGCTTTACGGCGGAAAAAACTATCTTATTTCCTCTGGCATTTGCTTTATCCGGCTGCGTAATGATTAATACAATATCATTTTTTGTCTTTATTATAGATTTAAGCGCAGGCACCGCGAAATCAGGTGTCGCCGCATAAATAATTCTCATCCTTGCTCACCTTGTTTTATTTTTGCTCTTCTGTCTCGTCAACTTCTTCGTTTTCTTCATCATCATCATTATCATATAATACGGGCTGTGTAAAATCGGCTTTTTGAGTGTAAAGAATTCCTTCCAAATGGTCAGTCTCGTGGCAGAAAATTCTTGCCAAGTGGCCGCTTGCTTCAATGGTTAATTCTTGTCCGTTTTCATCTGTCGCTTTTAGAGTAACGTTTAAGGGTCTTTTTACCGACATATGCTTTCCGGGTATGCTCAGGCATCCTTCATATGCAATTTCTTCCCCGTCTGAAGATATAATCTGCGGATTTACAAGTCTGTATACAGCGTCATTATAATGTACTACAATAAGCCTTTTCAAAACTCCAACCTGCACCGCTGCAAGTCCCACCCCTTTATGCGACTCTAAAGTCTCTTCCATATCGTCAAACAACTGCTTTATTCTGTCTGTTACTTCACTTACATATTTTGATTTTTTATATAAAATCTCATCTTCTTCTGTTCTTACAAATCTTAATGCCATTTACGTTATACTCCCGAGTTTTTTTGCATGTATGCAATGATGTTATTTTTGTGTATTATATTATTATATACTATTTTCATTGTATTTTTAATATTTTTTTCCGCGCTTGTCTTTACTATAACGTGGAATATGTATTTGCTGTTTATGTAAGACACTTCAGGTTTAGCGGGGCGGTATATTTTTATTAATCTGCATTGTTCGTCTTTTATTTTCTCTATTAAACTTTGTGCAAATTCATATGCTGTGTTTTTTGCCTTTTCTTCATTCTCGTCAAAGAAGTAAAATCCGTACATCTGGCTGAACGGAGGGTAACTGAGTTTCTTTCTGTATTTTATCTCATCGTTGTAAAAACTCTCATAATCATAGTTTTTTATATGTTTTATAACATAATGGTCGGGGCTGTATGTTTGGATTATAACATCTCCGCCGCCTTTTTCTCTTCCGCATCTTCCCGCCGCCTGATAGGCAAGGCAAAATGCGCGAAACGACGAATAAATATCGGGCATATTTAAAGCCATATCAGCAAGCACTACTCCAACAACGCTTACAAGCGGGAAATCAAATCCTTTCACTACCATCTGCGTCCCTATCAGTATATCCGCTTTATGATTTTTGAAATTATCGGTTATTTCGTCGAATGCGTACTTAGTGGTTGTTGTATCCTTATCCATCCTGATTATTCTTGCGTACGGAAATTTATTTGCAATTTCACTCTCTATTTTCTGAGTTCCGGTGCCCATATGACGTATTTTGTCGCTTCCGCACTCCGGGCAGTGGGTTTCTAAATCTTTTTCATATCCGCAGTAATGGCACATAAGTTTTTTTACATCTGAGTGATATGTAAGCGCGACATCGCACGAGGGGCATCTTTCAGAGTATCCGCATTTCCTGCAAAACACATAAGTATACATTCCCCTTCTGTTCAGAAAGAAAATTGCCTGTTCGCTTTTATCAAGCGCGTTTTGAATGCAATTTTCAAGAATTGATGAAAACACGCTTCTGTTGCCGCTTTTCAGCTCTTGTCTCATATCAATTATATTAATATTCGGAAGCGCTCTGTTGAAAATTCTGTTAGGCAGCTTTAACAGCTTGTATTTGCCGCATACAGCATAATAATAACTTTCAATCAAAGGAGTGGCGGAACCCAAAACAAGTTTTGCGCCATATAGTTCCGATAAAAATTCAGCTACTTCTATGCTGTCATATCGAGGAGAGGATGTGGACTTATAACTTTCTTCATGGCACTCGTCCAATACAATAATCCCAAGATCTTTGTAGGGATAAAACAGAGCGCTCCGAGCTCCCAATGTGACTTTCGCTTCGCCTGATGCAATGCGTTTATACTGGTAATATCTTTCGCCTTCCGAAAGCCTGCTGTGAATAACGGCGCAATCTCCGAATCTTTCTTTTATTCGCCCAACAGTCTGTGCGGTAAGCGCAATTTCCGGAAGCAGATACAGCGCCTGTTTTCCTTTGTCTATAGCGTCTTGTATCATGTTGAGGTAAACCTCGGTTTTGCCGCTGCCCGTTATTCCGTGCAGTAAAAATTTATCTTTATCGCAATTATAATATTCATCCAAAACGTTCCTCTGCTCATCGGAAAGAATATTAGCGCTTTGCTTTTCTATATTATTTTTACCGTAATGCGTTTCATAAAATTCATTTTTATTTAATGTAATTAAATTTTTTTCCTGCAGTTTTTTTATAGTATCGCCGCTTATATTATTAATTCTTTTAAATTCATTTAAATCCTGAAAATCTTTGCCTAACAATTCAATTGCAAGCCTTTGCGAGCGTGCATTTGATTTTATGTCGCTTAAATATTCTTCTTTTGTTTTATATTTTCCGCTCAGACTAATGGTGGTTTTGTATTGTTCCTTGCCCTTTTTCCTTGCGAATTTTGGCAGCACGCAGCTAAACGCGTCGGAATAAGTGCAGAAATATTCTTCCCTTAAAAATTCGCATGTTTTTAACTGCGCGTAGGTAATAGGCATTGCGGGCTCAAAAATATCCGCCGCTTCTTTTAACACGATGTCTTTTTGAGCGTCATTTTTAACGCTCATTATAAAAGCTTCGCGCTTTTTATTGCTTTTGCCGAACGGAACCAACGCCATTTTACCCGCGCTTGCTTTCAGCGCAAGTTCAGCGGGCAGTATATAATCAAAAGTTCTGTCTAGAGCGGTTCCTTTTTCGTTAATTACCACTTCAACGATTTTTTCTTTTTTTACAGTTTCATTCATTAACTGCTCCAAAGCGAATAAAATTATTAAACATCAGAATAATGGCGTACTTTTAAGTACGCCGTTATGTTTAGCTGTTTTTGTAATGATAGGTTATTTTATCCTCCATTATTTCGTCTACCGCAGTGCTTACAACGTTAAGCTCTTTTTTATCAACCAGCGGCATCTCTCCGTTTATCAGCTCTCTCGCTCTGACGGAAGCCACATAAACCAAAGAATATTTGTTGTCAACTTTTCCTAAAAGTTCCACAATTGACGGTTTTATCATAAAGATTCCTCCTCTAAAATAAACTTATCTATAAAATCCATATTATATTTTATTTTTTTATCAAGCAGCTTTATTATCTCGTTAATTTCTTCTACCGCATCATCAATATTATCGTTTATAACAAGATAGTCATATTCATGCGCTGTCTTAATCTCTTTTACCGAGTTTTTAAGACGCAGTTGAAATTGTTCCTCAGTTTCTGATTTTCTGCCTTTAAGCCTTGATATCAACACTTCAAGTGACGGAGGCAGAACAAAAATCATTTCGCAGTCATGATATATTTTTTTTATCTGCATGCTTCCCTGCACATCAATTTCCAGTATAACGTTATTGCCTTTTTCAAGGTTATCAAAAACAGGCTTTTTTAGCGTTCCGTAATAATTGCCGTGTACGCGGGCGTACTCAAGAAATTCATTGTTTTTTATTTTCTCGTTAAATTCATTTTCGCTTAAGAAAATATAATCATCGCACCCTTCCCCGTCTCTGGGCTTGCGCGTAGTAGCCGATATGGAAAGATAATTATTTTTATTATTAACAGCTCTTTTGCAAATAGTGCTTTTGCCTGCTCCGCTCGGACCCGATACGACTAAAAGTTTGCCCTTAATCATTTTTATCACCTTTGACATTTCTTGCAATTATTGTCTCGGGCATAACTGCGGAAAGTATTATATCATGATTTTCCATAATTATCACTGCGCGCGTTTTGCGTCCTTGTGTGGCGTCAATTAAATTACCGTTTTTTTTCGCTTCGCTTATTATACGCCTTACAGGCGCAGATTCAGGGGATATTATCGCTATTACCTTGTCATAACTCGTAAGGTTGCCGAATCCTATGTTTAAAAAATTCATATTAATACCTATTCTATGTTCTGCACTTGTTCTCTTATTTTCTCAATGTCGCTTTTAATTTCAACAACAGTCATGCTTATGCTTGCGCTGTTGGATTTTGATGCAATAGTATTTGCTTCCCTGTTCATTTCCTGCAATATAAAATCAAGTTTTCTGCCAATATCCACATCATCATAAATAGTCTTTTCCAAAGCTTTTAGGTGGCTTTTAAGTCTTGTAATTTCTTCGTCGATTGCCGCTCTGTCCGCAAGAAATGCAATTTCGGCTGCAAGTCTGTTTGAGTCAATTTCTTTTATATTAAATCTGTTCAGCGCTTCTTTTATTTTAACTTCGCAGTTTGCGGGTATGCTGCCCGATTCTTCTTCAACTTTGCCCAGCAGTAATTTTATATTTTCATTTTTGCTTAATATATCTTTCTTTAATTGCTCTCCTTCAACCTGTCTTGCAGCGCACAGCATATCAAGCGCACAGTTTACTGCTGTTTGCACATACTGCCACAATTCTAAATATTTTTCGCTGTCCTCATCGCTTTTAATAATATCCGAAAATTTAGCAATAGTGCTTACCTTAATGTCATTTTCAATATCATCAAACATAACCGATATTTGTTTTAAAATATCATAATACTGTTTTGCAAGCGATGAATCCATATATATATTTACAGGCCTGTCGGATAAGAATTTTATACCGATATATACTTCAATTCTTCCTCTTAAAATTCGCTGCGATATAGTTGTCCTCAATTTATCTTCAAAGCTGTTAAATTGTTTAGGTATTTTTATAAAAAAATCCCTGTATCTGTGGTTGACCGTTTTTATCTCGGCAATTATTGAAAACTTATCGTTTGAATATTCTCCTCTGCCGAACCCTGTCATGCTGTTCATAATTTCTGCTCCTGCCTTATAAGTTTATCTCGCCGCGGAAAACCGCAGCCGCCTGCCCTGTCATAATAATATCATTATCCTGCGATATTTGTATTATCATATCGCCGCCGGGCATTTTAATGTTTATTTTATTTTTACATAAACTTTTTTTATTCAGAACCGCCGCTGTTGCGCAAGCGCCGCTGCCGCACGCCTGCGTGATGCCTACGCCTCTTTCGTATGTTATTAATTCAACGTTATCATCGGCATTAATTTTAACGAAATTCACGTTTACTTTTTGCGGAAACATTTCATTATCCTGAAGTGACGAGCCTATTTTTTCAATATATCTTAAATCAAAATTATCAACTATAATAACCGCGTGCGGATTAGGCATCGCCAATGCCGATAACTTTATTTCTTCACCATCTATATTAAGACGGATATCTAACGGCGATTCATTTTCTGTTTTAACGGGTATTTTGCTTTTATCAAATTCAGCTTTGCCCATATTAACGCTTATTAAATCTGCCTTATTTTTATCATCCGTCTTTGTTATTTCACAATTATATATTTTATCACATGACTGTATTGTCAGCTTATTGTTCTTTATAATGCCGTTATCATATACGTATTTTGCAGTGCATCTAAGCCCGTTTCCGCAAACCTGCGCAATGCTGCCGTCACAGTTGTAATAATCCATCGTTATATCCGCTGTATTTGACAGTCGTATTAATATTAAACCGTCAGCGCCTATGCCGGCTTTGCGGTCGCATAAAAAAGCTGTTTGATTATAAGACAGTTTAATGTTATTATCGATGTTATCAATTACGATAAAATCGTTTTTTAACCCATGCATTTTGCAGAAATTCATATCTGTTCCTAAATAATTTGATTTTCATTACATTATACCATATAAATTTGCACTAATAAAACATTTAATAAAAATGATTTTATTTTATTTATATGATAGAATGTTTTAGAGGTGAGATAAATGCCTTTTGACGGTTTCATGACAGGTTATTTATGCTGTGAATTAAATGAATTATTAAAAGATGCAAAAATAAATAAAATATATCAAACATCAGCAAACGATATATTATTTGAAATATATGCCCCCGCTAAGGGAAACATACGTCTGAGAGTATGCGCAAACAGTAGTTTTTCGCATATATCTCTGACAAAATTATCGGAAGATAATCCTCTTAATCCGCCTGCATTCTGCATGCTTTTACGAAAGCATCTTCTGGGGGGCAAAGTAAAAGCAGTAACGCAGAGCCTTCATGATAGAATTATTACTATTGAGATAGAGCAGCCTGACGAAATTGGGGATTTAAGAACAAGATATCTTATTATTGAGCTTACAGGCAGAAATTCCAATGTAATTATTACTGATGAAAATTTTATTATTATTGACTGCCTGAAAAAAATCGATGATTCTAAAAGTTCCGTCCGACATATTCTGCCTAAACTTGAATACCTGCTTCCGCCTAGTGATAAGCTTAATCCTTACACAATGCGAAAAAGCCAGTTTATTAACGCGTTAAATTCTTCAGATTTACCTGCAGACAAAAGCATTGTAAGAATTATTGACGGCGCAAGCAATGCTTACGCTCAATATTTATTATCTGATACTATCAACAATGAGTCGGACCTATATGAGCGGATAGAAAATTCCCTTAATGCTCCGGATAAATATTATATTTTTGAAAAAAACGGTTTGTACAAAGATTTATATTTTGCGGATATATATCCGGATGATACATCAATAATAAAAAATAAGTATATAAGTATTGTAGATTTATGCACCGAATATTATGATTTCTTAATAGAGAATAATAAATTAAACGATAAAACAACGTATTTAAAATCGGTATTAAATCCGTTAATAAAGCGCGTAAGCGACAAAATAAATAAATTATCAAAAGAGCTCGCCCAATGTTCCGATAAAGAAAAATATAATCTTTACGGCCAGCTTTTATTAACTTACGGCTATGAAATTAAAACAGGCGCTTATTCATACGATGCGGTTGATATATTCGGCGGAGATAATAATATAATTAAAATCCCGCTTGATATTAACTTGACTGCTTATGAAAACGCCGAAAAATATTTTAAAAAATATAAAAAACTCAAGAATGCAGAAGAGCACATATCAAATCAAATTAATATAGCATCAGATGAGATGAATTTTCTTAATGATCAGCTTTATTATGTAGGCGAATGCAAAACTGGTAAGGATGCTGAAGAAATAATTCAGCTTTTAACAGAGCAGGGATATATTAAAAATTCGCAGAATAAGAAAACACAGCCGGTATCAACACCTCATCATTTCATCTCTTCAGACGGTTTTGACATATATGTAGGAAAAAACGATAAACAAAACGAATACCTTACTCATAAATTTGCGAAAAAACAAGATATTTGGCTGCACACAAAAACAATTGCCGGCTCGCACGTAATAATTAAGACAAATTCAAAGCAAGTGCCTAAAAATACAATACTTCAGGCAGCTCAGCTGAGCGCTTTTTTCTCAAAAGCCAGAAATTCTCAGAACGTGCCAGTAGATTATACAAACATATCTTATGTGAGGAAAATAAGAAATGCGCCTTTGGGCAAAGTAACATACACTAATTATACAACTTTGTATGTAACCCCGGACGAAAGCATGATAAAATCATTAAAGACAACTTAACAATCCCTTAATTTTATTGACTTTTTTATAATAAAGGTTTAATATGTCTTGAACAAAAATTAAGGTAAAAATATGAAAAAGATAGGTAAAAAATATATTTCTCCGGCAAAACTGCTGGCTTCAGGTTTTATGGCGATAATTTTAACAGGCGGAATACTTTTATGTCTGCCTATATCTTCAAGCACACATACATACACTCATATTTTGGACTGTATTTTCACCGCTACGTCCGCAGTATGCGTAACAGGTCTTGTCGTTGTTGATACCGGAACGCATTGGTCAACTTTCGGTCAGGTTGTTATTATATGCTTAATTCAAATAGGCGGTATAGGCTTTATGAGCCTTGCAACATTTATTTTTCTTATCGCGAGAAAAAGAATATCCATGCAAAGCAGAATAGTGCTAAAAGATTCATATAACCTTTCCCAGACAGGCGGCATAGTAAGAATTGCTAAGCACGTGCTGATTTTTACTTTTACAACCGAGCTTATCGGAGCGCTTTTATCAATGATTACTTTTGTTCCGCGCTTCGGGCTTGTAAAAGGTATAGGAGTAAGCGTATTTCATTCAATAGCGTCTTTCTGCAACGCCGGCTTTGATGTCTTAGGCAATTACAACAGTCTTACCGAGTATGCTGCAAATCCTTTTATACTCATAGTAACGTCAATGTTAATAATAATAGGCGGACTTGGATTTTTTGTAATAGAGGACATAGCTTCAATGCGTAAAGGCCCAAGAACTCTTTCATTCCATACAAAATTAGTTTTATCAACTACTTTAGCTTTAATATTTTTCGGCGCTTTGATAATATTTATTTTTGAGTATAATAACCCGCAAACCCTTGGCCCTTTAAGTTTACGGGATAAAATTGTGGAATCATTTTTCAATTCTGTAACGCCTCGTACAGCGGGCTTTAACTCGCTTAATATGCTGTCTTTAACAAGCATTTCGGCGCTTACTATAATTATTTTAATGTTCGTCGGGGGCTCTCCGGGCTCTACCGCAGGCGGTATAAAAACCACTACAATTTCAGTATTATTAATAACTCTTTATTGCTGGATAAGAGGCAAAGATAACATAGAAGTGTTTCACAGAAGAATAGGGTTTAATAGCTTAAAAAAATCCATAACAATAACAACTATAACAGTACTGCTCATATTGTTTGATATATTTATTTTATCATACACGGAAAACGGAACATTGCGTCAAATAGCATTCGAGGTATTTTCAGCTTTCGGCACAGTCGGGCTTACCATGAATTTTACGCCGGAATTATCAGCAATAGGAAAAATTATTATAATTACAGCTATGTATATAGGACGTCTGGGACCGCTTACAATAGCGCTTGCATTATCGAAAGAATCAACAAATGCCGACGGCAAATATCAATATCCCGAAGGCGATATATTATTAGGTTAGGAGAATATATATGAAAAAACAATTCGCTGTAATAGGACTTGGAAGATTCGGCATAAGCCTTGCGAAGGAACTTTATAAAGCAGGCAATGATGTTTATGCAATAGATACAAATGAAGAACTGGTAAAAAAGATCGCCGCTGATGTCACATACGCCGTCCAAGCTGACGGCACTGATATAAACGCGTTAAAATCACTGGGAATAAGAAACATTGACGTATTGATAATAGCGCTTGCAAGCAATATAAGCGCCTCGCTGTTAACTGCTCTTAACGCGATTGAACTCGGTATACCTAAAATTTACGCAAAAGCTTATTCTGAACCTCACGCTAAAATATTATATAAAATAGGCGTTGCCAAAGTTTATTTCCCTGAAATTGATATGGGGCAGCGCGTCGCCAGAGAACTTTGCAACAGCAATTTGCTTGATTTAATTGAGCTCGACAACAATTATTCAATAGCAGAAATAATAGCCCCGCAGGCGTGGGCAGGCAAAACCATCGCGCAGCTTAATGTAAGGAAAAAATACGGAATAACAATTCTTCTTATAAAAAGCAAAGACGGTATAGACATTTCCCCTTCTCCGGAAGATGTGATAAGCGAACAAAGTAAATTGCTGGTTTTAGGAGAAGAAGAACAAATTCAAAAATTCTGCATTTAATATAAATTTTCATTAATCCAATTTAAGCAATAACTTATGAGGTTGATATGAAAAATAATAATATTATATTGAGTAAAGAAATCAAATCAGAAATGCTTGATAAAATACAGAATTATTTTTTAAAAGAAAGAGACGAAGAGATAGGCTCTTTAGCGTCAAGCATGTTTTTGGATTTTATAACAGAAGAACTCGCAGCGGAATTTTATAACCAGGGAGTAATTGACTGCTATAATTATATTTCCGATAAGTGCGAAGATTTACTTTCAATTCAGAAATAGCAATACCTATATCCTACTCAATATTTGACATGAATTCCTTAAACCTCTGCGGAACAGGGGTTGTAAACTCCATATACTCACCTGTCCTTGGATGCACAAATCCAAGTTTATAAGCATGAAGCAACTGCCCCGTAAGTTCGGGGTTTTTCTTTTTATAACCGTATACCTTGTCTCCTGCAATGGGATGAGATATATACTGCGCGTGAACGCGTATCTGATGCGTTCTGCCTGTTTTCAATGCGGCGTCAACTAACGTGTATTCTTTAAATCTTTCTATAACCGTAAGCAAAGTTTCGGCGTATTTTGAGTTTTTATCCGTAACAGCCATTTTTTTACGGTCAACCGTATCTCTGCCGATAGGCGCTTTTATTAATACTTTTTCCTCGCCTATAACACCGTGCAGTATCGCGTAATAGCTGCGGCTTATGCTGTGGACTTTAAACTGCTGTGCGAGGTTATTGTGCGCGTCATCATTTTTAGCGGCAATTATTATCCCGCTCGTATCTTTGTCAATGCGGTGTATTATCCCCGGCCTTATAACTCCTCCAATACCCGAAAGAGTTCCTTTGCAATGATATAAAAGCGCGTTTACAAGAGTGTTTTCATAATTTCCGGCGGCAGGATGAACCACCATATCCTGGGGTTTGTTTATAAGAATAACATCGTCATCTTCATAAACAATATCAAGTTTTATGTTTTGGGCAATTGTTAAAAGCTCTTTTGGTTCCTTTATATTTAATATTATACTGTCACCGACGTTTACTTTATAAGACGCTTTTACTGTTTTGCCGGCAATAAAAACACTCCCGTCATCAATTGCTTTTTTAATAAACGAACGGGAGTATTTGTCTGCTTTTTCTGTAAGATATACGTCAATTCTTTTTCCTGCGTCAATATCTTCTGCTAAAAAAGTTATTTCTTTATTATCATTATTCATACATATCTCTTAACGGTTAATTTAATGTTGCCTTTTTTTGTTTTGCCGGCTTCTTTAATTATTTCCATTCTTCCCTTACCCCTTACTGAAACCATGTCGCCTTCTTTTAACTCTTTTGCCTGCTTTGTAAGCAGTTCATGATTTATCTTCACACGTTCCGCTTTTATATACTGCAGTGATAATGAGCGGGAAATTTTAAAAGCCGCGCTTATAATGCCGTCAGCTCTCATTGAGGCGACAATAACGTCAAGCTCTTTGCCTTCCGGCTCTTTCGCGTCAATTTTGTATGCGTCGATTTTTTCTAAGCAAACCTCGCTGTTGCCTATTCGCGTTAAATTCATCAGAACATAATCTGCTATATTTTCTTTTAAAATGATAAAATTATCTTCATCACCAAAAATAATATCGCCCGTTTTTTCTCTGCTTATTCCAAGCCCCATTAACGAGCCCAGCACATCGCGGTGCGTAATGTCACCGTTTTTTTTAAAACTTAATATGCTTATCGCGTATTCATCCTCGCTTGGCTCATATCCTTTTGGGTATACCGATAACATTTTTCTCTCGGCGTAATCATACCCGCCATAAAAAGAACATTCAATTTCTGAATATTCTTTTATTATATCAGATATTTTTTCGCATCCTGCAGGATCAAAAAAATCATAAAAACTGCATGAATTATTTTTCATTGCCGCTCTTGCCCAGTCGTGGGCTTTGGCTGTAATTAATTTATCGCTGTTCATTAAACCTCTTGTTAAACTTAATCGTCAAATTCCCAGTTTATAACGTCTTTTGAATACAGGTCGTCTTCGTTGTCGCTTATAATATCAATATTATTTGGCGCAAGTACGAATACATTCTTTGCGATTTTCTGAATGCTTCCGTTCAATGTATATACTACCCCGCTTAAAAAATAAAATGTCTTCTTTATTTCGTCGGATTTTATTTTCTCAAAGTTAATAACAACAGTATATCCGTTTTTCAATTGGTCGCATATACTTGGAGTTTCGTTAAAAACTTCAGGTTCAGAAAGTACTATCTTTTTTCTGTTTGACTCTCTTGTCTGTTTGCCTTCTTCAAAATAATCTTTTTTCTTTGATATGTATGACTTATTTGATTTATTATCAAAATCTGATTCGTATTCTAATTCATCTTCGTCATCATAACCCGCGCCCTCTTTTTCAACTATTCCTAAAAATTCTTTTAGTTTTTCATTCATAATAATCATCCTTTCTCGCTATTAAATATTGCGCTGCCTATGCGTACAACGTTAGCTCCGTTTTTTACCGCGGTTATATAATCGTTGCTCATCCCCATAGACAAGTATTTCATTTCTGCTTTATTAGTATTATACATTATTTTGCTCTGTTCATAAATATTTTTCATATCACAAAAATAATTATTCAGCTCATTTTCCGTAGCGTCAAGCGGAGCAATACACATTAACCCTTTTATATTGATATTATTCATCCTGCTTATTTGTTTCATAGCGTCATATATTTCTTCTTTTTCAAATCCGTATTTGCTGGCTTCTTTAGCAATATTAATTTGAAGAAGCACATCGCTTTGTATATCATTTTTCTTCGATTGCCTTGCAATTTCTTCCGCTAAATGAATACTGTCCAAAGAATGAATAAGGCATACTTTTCCTATAATATATTTAACCTTATTAGTCTGAACATGTCCTATCATATGCCATGATATATCTTTGGGCAGAGCCTCATATTTGTCCAAAAATTCCTGCACTCTGTTCTCGGCCATATGTTTTATGCCCGCATCATATACCTGTTTAATGCTTTCTATGTCTCTGTATTTGCTGACCGCAACTAACAATACATCCGTATCTATTGCTTTGCTTTGCTCTATATTTTTTAAGATTGCTTCAATATTATCTTTAATCATTATTATTGCCCCTGTTTATGTTTCGTTATTTTATTAGCAATGAACAGTCCTCTAAATTTTCGCTGCTGTTTTGTGTGTTATTGCTGTCTTGTGAAGTAAGCAAAATCCCCTTAACATCAATAAGCGCATAAGAACCTGACTCATCGTATCCTCTTATTGTTACCGCATATGTCTTTTTTATTTTGCCTTTATCTATTATGTCAATACAGTCCTGCTCGCTGCTGTTCTTATAGACACTGTTTTTAGGTATTTTAAAAACATTCGCATAGCGCTGTGTCTGTACTTTTATATCGCTTATTCTTGCATTCATTAAATCCTCTACATCTTTGCTTACGCAAAGAGTAATTATCTTGCTTTTTTCAAATTCTTTGATATCAACTATATATCCCGCTAAAGTCTTGTCGCCAATTTGAAAATACATCTGCGGATATTGCTGCAATACATCCATCCGTTTTTTTAAAAATGTAAAATAATCATTGTATTGCAAAGAATTTTGAGTCATTATTTTTTCTTTATAATTCATAGCGGTGTTCTCAAAGTCAATAGTAGTTGCCTTCGGCAGTTCAAAGTTTACAAAAACACAGGAATTATCTTTAACTTTTACAACCATCGAATTTCTTACAGTCAATTTGCTTTCCTTTATGTTAAAAACATAATCTAAATAGTCGGGACTCAGCATACTTAATACCGACATAGGGGCAATGTCTTCATAACCGTCTGTTTTGTAGTAAACCTGGCCTGTAAAATTTATCGGAGTGTTTATTAGCTTTAGCTCACTGCTTTTTTGCATATTGCTATATTTATTATAAAGCGTATTTAATTGATTTTCTGTGTAAAATAAATATTTTACTGTACCAAGCGTTAATTCTCCGTCTTTTTTACCCACAGAATCTTTTATATCGCTAAAAAATTTAGTTTTATCATCATACATGTAGTTGTCAAGCTTATTCTGTATTATTTGCTTCTCATAATTATAATAAGCTGTGCTGTCAAGTTCTTTTGCAAGAATTGTATTTTTCGAAACTTTAGCTCCTTCATTCTCAACTGCAACTATATCATGACCAAAATACATTACTGCTTCATTTTTAATAAACAACGCTTTCACGTCAGAAGAAATTATATAATTCTGGCTCTCAAGCAGCATGGTCTTCTCTCTGCTTAAAAATAAAATAAGCACCCCTGCCAAAAAAACAGTTATGATAATCGCGACTTTTATTGCGTTTCTTCTGCGAATTCTTTTTAAATATTTTCCTTTAATATCTGCCAAAGTAATGCCTCAAAGATTTTTAATTTATATGCTCATCTATTCTTCTTAACAATTCTTCACTACCTATAGCGGCCATAATTTTTGCTAAATCCGCTCCGTGTTCTTCTCCTGTAACAGCAAGCCTTATCGGCATATACAAATCTTTTCCTTTAATGCCGCATTTGGTTTGAATGCTTCTAATTATTGTTTGAAAAGCCTGACTGTTTAAATCATCCGCATTTTCTATGCTTTCTTTTAACTGATTAAGAACAATCACACTCTTTTCCGATAAAAGCAGACTTATGCTCTCATCGCTTAATTTTTCTTTGAAGAATATAGGCTCCGATAAGTTATTTATATCAGAGAGCAGCACCATTTTATCTTTAACAGCATCTATTATCAATGAAAGTTTTTCAATACTGCACGGCGTTTTTAAAAATGGCATGCAAATCTTTGCAAGAGAGTAGTTGTCATATTCTTTTATATAGCTGGCGTTCATCCAGTTTAATTTTTCAACATCAAATATTGCTCCCGACTTGCTTATCCTGCTTAAATCAAAATTCTCAATAAGTTTGTCCATACTCATAATTTCATCTTGTTCATTACTGCTCCAACCAAGCAATGCGACAAAATTTGTAAGAGCCTGAGGAAGGTATCCTTTTGCTTTAAAATCTTCAACTGCCGCGTCATCATTGCGTTTTGACAGCTTCTTTCTGTTTGTATTTAAAACCGTCGGAAGATGCACAAATTTCGGAGCTTCAAGTCCTAATACCTTATAAAGATAAATATGCTTCGGAGTTGAAGATATCCATTCTTCCCCTCTTATTACATGCGTTATTTTCATTAAATAATCGTCAATTACAACGGCAAAATGATATGTTGGGTATCCGTCCGATTTTATAAGCACCTGGTCGTCTATATCATTCGTATTAAAGCTTATATGACCGAATACTTCATCATCAAATTCGATAACTGTATCCGCAGGAAGATTAAGCCTGATTACATATTCTTCCCCGGCTTCTAATTTCTCGCTTATTTCCTTTTGCGTAAGATGCAGGCATTTCTTATCATATTTCGGCGTTTCTTTATTTTCAGCTTGTTCCTGCCTTAAATTATCAAGTCTTTCCTTCGAGCAAAAGCAATAATACGCGTCTTTCTGTTCTACTAGCTTCTGCGCATATTTTTTATATATGTCAAGCCTTTGCGATTGTATATACGGTCCGTACTGCCCTTTTTGGGATATGTTATCTTCGCAGTCAATATATACACCCTCATCATATTCAAGGCCGCACCAACTGAGAGCTTGAATAAGATTTTCTATAGCGTCATCAACAAGCCTTGTTCTGTCTGTATCTTCTATTCTAAGTATCATCTTTCCGCCGTATTTTCTTGCAAGCAGATAATTGTATAACGCTGTCCTGTATCCTCCTACATGCAAATATCCTGTCGGCGAAGGCGCAAACCTAACCCTCATAATTCCCTCCGTTATTTTTTGATTTTCTTAATATATTTTCTTTAGCCGCTTCTGCGTTCCTTTTAATTGTTTCATAACCGCGCCAGTACAT
>JAAZOI010000037.1 GCA_012797825.1 Eubacteriaceae bacterium
GCCCTGCTTCCGTGCGCAAAAGGCTGATAAGAGCTATTACGCTTCTTGGAAGCGCGGCTCCGGCGTAAGGAAGACCTACGCCCAAAGTATCGCACGCGCGGATTTTTATTTCAACGCCTGCATCTGTACCAAGCTCGTTAAGTTTTTTAGCCAGAGGCAGGACAAAGTTAATCACATCAGCTCTCGTTAAATCCTCAAAATGGCATCTTGGCTTAACTCCCGCTGTAAGAGCGGCTTCTAAAATTTTTATGTAATTTTTCATTGCCGTTTCCCTGTCCCAGCCGAGCTTTTTAAAAATATGGTAATCAGAGCAGGACATTAAAATTCCTGTTTCTTTTATGCCCATGTCTTTAACAAGCTGGAAGTCGGATTCTTTGGCTCTTATCCAGGATGTTATCTGCGGAAATTCATAATCCATCTCGCGGCATTTTTCAACAGCGGCTCTGTCGTTGGGATTGTACAAAAAGAATTCTGTCTGTCTTATAACGCCTGTATTGTTGTCGATTTTATGCATAAAATCGTATAATTTTACAATCTGGTTTTTCGTGAAAGTAGACATGCTTTGCTGGCCGTCTCTAAACGTTGTGTCGGTGATAAATATATCATCAGGTATGTAACGCTCGTAAAACTTGTCGTCAAAAACAATTTTGGGCACTTCGTTGTAAGGAAAGAACTCTTTATAAAGATTGATTTGATTACTCATATGAAAAACCCTCTTTGCAATAATAATTAATAATTATATATTTTCTCATATAAAAATGCAATAAATATTCACTGATAATGACAAATATTTAACACAGTTAAAATTTACTTTTTACGCTCCACCTGTTACAATGTATTGGAATTAATTTATAAAATTGTAAGATAATATTAAAAAAACATTACGGAGCAATTAATGATATATTTTGATAATGCCGCTACAACGCAGCCGCTTACAGAAGTAATAGGCGCAATAGACGACGCTTTAAAAAACCATTACGCAAATTCGTCGTCCCTTCATAAAACAGGAAAGCAGAGCAAAGAACTTTTAGATGATGCCAGAAATTATTTTTCTTCCCATTATAACTTAAAAGACGGAAACGTTATTTTCACGTCGTGCGCCACTGAGTCCAATAATACAGTCTTATATTCTCTTTTAAAAAATTATATTAAAAAGAATAAAAAATATAACCTTGTAACATTAAAAATAGAGCATCCGTCCGTATATAACACTATTAAGTATTATTACGAGGACAGCGGCGTTGAGATACGCTATATAAAAACGGACAAAAACGGAAACATTGATGTAGAAAATTATAAAAGCCTTATTGACGAAAACACATTGTTCGTATCATTAAGCTGCGTAAATAATGAAATAGGCACAAAAAACGATATAGCTCTCTTATCAAAGATAGCCAAACAGATAAATCCCAAGCTTATATTCCATTCGGATTTTGTTCAGGCGGCTGGCAAATTCGCTCTAGACATGGATAAAACTGACATTGACGCCATATCGGTAAGCGGGCATAAATTTCACGCGCCGAAAGGCATAGGAGTGCTGCTTTGCAAAAAGAATTTCAAAATTGCGCCGCTGCTTCACGGAGGCGGTCAGGAAAATGAATTAAGGGCGGGCACGGAAAATATAGCGTATATTATTGGCATAAAAAAGGCGCTTGAGTTAAGCGAGCCGTATATAGCCGATCCGTCGGATATTATAAAAATGAGGCAGTATTTAATATCAAATATTCAGAACAATCTTTCGGACGTTATATTAAATTCGCCGCAAGATATCTCCAAGGCTTCGCCTTATATAATAAATATGGCGGTACTCGGCTGCAAAGGAGAAGTAATGCAGCGTATGCTTGACGAGGCGGATATAGCGGTTTCAACGTCTTCGGCATGCTCCGCCAAAAAGAGGGTGTCACGTGTGCTTATAGACGCGGGAATGGATAAATCTGTTGCCGAAAGCAGCATAAGAATGTCTATAAGCAGATTTAACACAATTTCAGAGTGCGACAAAGTAACGGATGAAATAATAAAAAACGCAAACAGATTAAGAAAGGTCGGGCATTATAATAAGTGAAAGAAGTAGTACTTGTTCGCTACGGCGAAATAGCGTTAAAAGGGCTTAACAGAGCGTATTTTGAGGATACGCTTAAAAACAATATAGCAAAACGCCTCAGAAAATTTAAAGACGTGACAATAAAAAAAGCTCAGTCGCGCCTTGAGGTTCATTTTACGGAGTCGGCTCAGGAAGAAATAATAGAGAGCATAAAAAATATATTCGGTATAGCCTACATAAGCAAAGCTTTAATAGTAGACAGCGACATCGAACAAATTTCAAAAGCGGCTTTAAGTTTATATGAAGAGGGAAAGTCGTTTAAGATAGAGACAAGAAGGGGAGACAAGAATTTTTACTTGAAATCTCCCGAAATAAGCGCGCAGGTGGGCGCGTATGTTCTTAGCAACTCGCCATGCGCAAAAGTGGATGTAATTAATCCAGAGACTGTTATCGAAGTTGAAGTAAGAAAGTCTACATACGTCTATAAGCAAAGCTATAAATGCAGGGCGGGGCTTCCCACTTCAACGGGAGGCAAAGCGGCTCTGCTTTTATCGGGCGGAATAGACAGCCCCGTTGCGGGCTATATGATGGCAAGCCGCGGCGTTGAACTTGTATGCGTTTATTTTCACTCAAGCCCTTACACTCCCCAGGAAGCAAAACAAAAAGTTGTGGATCTTGCAAAAACGCTTAACGACTTTGCGCCCGGAGTATCGCTTTACAGCGTGCCTTTTACAAAAATTCAGGAAAGCATTATAGAACGCTGCGACATAAAATACCTTACAATTCTTATGAGAAGGTATATGATGATAATAGCTGAAAAGATAGCGAGGAAAAATAACGCGAAGGCTCTAATTACGGGTGAGAGCTTAGGGCAGGTGGCAAGCCAGACAATTGAGAGCATTTACTCAACAAACGAGGTATGCAAAATGCCTGTGTTCAGACCGCTGATAGGGTTTGATAAAATAAACACCATAAACATAGCCAAAGACATAGGAACATATGATATATCGGTTCTTACGTACGAAGACTGCTGCACGATATTTACTCCCAAGCATCCGCAGACAAGGCCGAAAATTGATTTGGTCTTAGAACAGGAAGAGAAATTATCGGATATTATAAATGAGTACATAGAACAAGCCGTAAAAGACGCCGAAATAATAAAATTTTAAAAAAATATATAATTTTTATAGGAAGCCTTACTTTTATTTAGAAATATTATAAAAGGAGGCTTTTTATGAGAGTTAACTTTGAATTGAGAAAAAACATTTTGATAATAAAGTTAAGATGCGATCTCGATCATCATAATACAGAGCTTATAAGGGAGCTTCTTGATTATAATATCGAAAAAAAAGAAGTTCAGCACGCGCTGTTTGATATGGAAGACGTAAGCTTTATGGACAGTTCGGGAATAGGGCTGATACTGGGAAGATATAAAAAGATAAAAGCAAAAAAAGGCAGGGTGGGTTTTATTAATCTTTCGGATGATATTTTAAAAATTATGAAAATTTCAGGGGTTTTTTTGCTAGCAAAACTATATGACAGTGAAAAAGAAGCGCTGGCGCATCTAAGCAAGGGGGAAGAAGTATGAACGATTTTGTGCATCTTACATTCAACGCAAGTTCCGATAACGAACAGTTTATAAGAACGGCGGCATCGGCGTTTGCATTAAGGCTTAACCCTACGGTTCAGGATATTTATGAAGTCAAGACTATTGTCTCGGAAGCGGTGACCAACTGCATAATTCACGCTTATGAAGAAAATAAAGAAGGCGTAATTGAAGTGCAAATGAGCATACAAGACGACGAGATGAATATATACATAAAAGACTTCGGATGCGGAATTGACGACATAGAGCAGGCTATGGAGCCGATGTATACTTCCAAACCGGAAAAAGAACGCTCGGGGCTGGGATTTTCTATAATGCAGCAGTTTTCAGATGATATGACAGTGAAAAGCGGCAAAGGCGAAGGCACTGAAATAAGAATAAAAAAGAAAATTAAAAAAGAAGAGTAAACAATTATATATCAGACACACCCAATTATAATGATGCAAAGCCGGTTTTACAGTTAAAACAAAGCCGGTTTTTTATTGCGAGCTATTATTAACAAAAATTACGATGATGCCTATATCGCTCAAAAGGATTTATCATACTTTAATATATTTTATTCTTATAGCTAAACAATCAGAGTATTAATACAGATTTTATAATCAGCTTATATCTCATTTCTTTATGTCTTATATAGAAATTTTATTGCTGTTTATTATAGTTTCTTTCACTCTTGCTTATCGAAATTTTCTTAACTCGAATCGGATTTTAAAATAATTGGGTAAAACATTCGTTAATTACCAATAAAAAACAGACTATGATTTGCTTTATCATAGTCCGTTTAATACCGTAAATTATCAACAAGCGGTTTATTCTCTTATTTCAATGTCGGCAGGTTTGCGCTGCGGCGTGTAAGAATATTTCACGCCTGTATGCCCAAGCATTAATATGCCGTATATTTCGTTTCCTTCTTTTAGCTTAAGATGCTTTTTCATATTTTCATCATGCTTTGAAAGGTTCATTATATATCCCGCCCAGCAAGTGCCTATATCGTAAAGCGGAGCTAAAATGTCAAACAGCGTAAGCGCAATTGTGCAGTCGGTTACTGATATATGCCTATCCGCCGGAGCATGCGCTATCAATACCGCTGGAGCGTGCCTGAAAAGCACTTCTTTGTTTTTGTTATAAAACGCCTCGCGGAAATTATCAAGCCCAATTATGCCGATATTGTCATAGCAGTATTTTACAAAGTCCTCAAGCGATTTGCCCGTAAGCAATGTGTAGCTTACGCACTGCATATTTTTCGCGCTGGGGCTATAGCGCACTGTGTCAAGTATCGGCTTTATATCAGCCTCTGTTACAGGTTTATTCTGGTATATTCTTACGCTCCTTCTCTGGCGTATAAGCAGGGGAAGCTGTTTTTTAAGTATCTCTTTGTCAAATCGTTCTTCCTCAATTGCGCCTATGCCGTCAAGGCTTACCGCTTTGTTGGGGCACGCGGCAACGCACTGGCCGCACGCCATGCAAACCCTTCCTATAAGTTTTTCTATAATAACAATTTCATCGTCTTCTTTTTTAAAAATGCCTACAGGGCATATTTTTTCGCATAGTCCGCAAACTGTGCATTTATCTTTGCTTATTTCAACGTTTGTCATATTATCGCCTCTATATTTTTTTGTTAATTATAATATATATTTTTAAAATATCAAATAAATACGTATAAAAATAATGGCAAAAATTATAAATATATGTATAATTAAGTTAATGAAATTCTCTTAAAAGGAGGAAATTATGAAAAATGTAACATGGTACGGGCAGGGATCACTAAGAATTGCTACGGACGGGAAAGTAATATATACAGATCCGTTTTTGATTTCAAAAGCATCAAACGATGCAGATATCATACTTATAACTCACAGGCATTTTGACCACTTATCGACAGATGACATAGAAAAAGTCATAAATGATAATACAATAATAGCGGCGCCTGCAGACTGCGTCGAGGAAATTAAAGATAACTTTAATAATGAAATCGCAGTTGTAAGCCCCGGCGAAGAATATACAATAAATGATATAAAAATCCAGACCGTCAGGGCGTACAATATAGAAAAAAAGGAATGCCATCCTAAAGGCAACGATTGGTTGGGTTATATTATAAATGTTCAGGACGGCAAATACTATTACACGGGCGACAGTGAAAAAATTCCCGAAATGAACGCGCTTGACGTTGATGTA